>NZ_RAWG01000286.1 GCF_003611735.1 Corallococcus sicarius
GGGTGGTGGGCAGCACGCCGCCGCCCGCGTTCAGGGCGAAGAACGGCGGCGTGGGGCGGCTGGGCACGCTGGGCAACACCCAGAAGCCGTTGGCCGCCGCGGCCACGGGAGCCGCCGCCGGCTTGCCCAGGACGGGGTCCAGCACGGTCACCTGGGCGCCCTGCACCACCGAGCGCAGGAACAGCGGGCTCACCTCCGAGATGATCGGGGCGATGGGGCTGGTGGGGCCGCCGTTGGTGATCCAGCTGAAGAAGAACGCCTCCGGATCCCAGGCGAAGCCGGACACGCGCGTGGTGAGCGTGGCCAGGTCCGTGTCCTGGAACTCGGCGGGAGAGACGATGGGCGTCCCCACGACTTCGGAGGACGGGTTGGATTCACAGCCGGCACCGAGGGCCAGCGCACTCAGGACGGATACCAGGCGCAGAGAGCGATTCATGGCGGGACTCGGTCAGTTCTCAGGAAGGATGTGGCCGTTGGTCGTGGACTGCGCGTGGCACGTCTGCGCGCAGTTGCCGAAGCGGTTGGGCTCGCCCTTCGCGCTGAACTGCGTGGCGAAGTACTCGTCCCCGTGCACCGACGGGTGGCACGACTGGCAGACGTTCATGCTGGGACGCAGCGCGCTCTCCTTCGTGAGGTGGCACACGGTGCAGTCCGTCTTGTTCTGCGTGTAGCGCGGCGACGAGTTGTGCAGCTGGTGGATGAGCGTCTGGATGCGCGGCACCAGGTCGCTGTCGCGCTGGTGGCACGTCTTGCAGGCCTCCACGTGATCCACGCCCAGGCCGTGGCGCAGGTTGTCCAGGGACAGCACGCCGCGGTGGCACAACTGGCAGTTGCCGACCGCGTTCGGGTACGTGGTGGGCTCCTGCTGGCCCACCTGGAAGAAGTAGGAGTTCGTCTTCGCCACGCGCTCGCCCAGGAAGTAGCGCTGGGTCTTCACGAGGGCCACGTAGGTGCCCGGCTCCGCGTCCTGGGGCAGATTCACCGAGTAGCGCGTCGTCCAGGTGGAGCCGTACACGCCCGGGAAGGCGCTGAGCGTGGCGAGGCTGTCCACCAGACCCACGGACTCCGCGTTCGCGGACCAGTACGGCGCCTTGGCCTGCGGATCGCTGCGCACCTGCAGCTTCTGCAGCGGGCCCGCGACCATGTAGGCCGGCAGCGAGTCACGCTCCAGCAGGGTGAAGTAGCTGGCCTGCGTCGCGTAGAGCAGGCCGTTGGCCTTGTCCGCCAGCATGTCCTTGCCGCTGGGCAGCACGCCCGCGGGCAGCATCTGGTTGCCGTCGCCGTCGCGCATGTCCAGGAACAGGCGGAAGGACTCGCCCGGCTCGTAGTAGCCCTGGCCGTTGGCGGGGGTGCTGAACTTGAACTTCGGGTCCACGCCGAAGCCGCACGCCACCGGCTGCCCGTCCGCGTTGGCGCAGGTGGGGGCCAGCCCCTCGGGCGTCACCAGCTCGATGGGGAAGAAGAACGGCTCGTCGGGCAGCTGGCTCCAGGTGACCTTCAGGATGGCGGGGCCCGGGATGAAGGGCGCCTCGAAGGTCTTGAAGGGGTTGGTGCTGCCCACCATCTCGATCTTCACGAGGGTGCGGTAGGCCGGGGGCGAGGCGGGCTGCCCGGAGAGCACCGGCAGCGGGTGCGGCACGACGTCTCCCGGGCTCTGGGGCGCCTGCACCGTCTCCATGCGCCAGCCCACGCGCGTGTGGCCTCCGTAGGCGGAGTCCGCGAGGAAGTCCGTGCGCGAGTACACCACCGGGGTCATGCGCGGCGTCACGCCGTCCTGGTCGATGATCTCCACCGTGAAGGTGTCATCCTTCACGGTGCGCCAGCGGGCGTTGTCGAAGAGGACCTCGCGCGTCCACGCGTCCTGGGAGAAGCCCTCGATGCCGGTGCTGAACGTCCACTGGTCCGACACCCGGCCCAGGTCCGACCAGTCCAGGTTGCGGAAGCGCGACTCGTTCTTCATCCAGCGCACCGCGTCCGTGAGGTCCGCGCCGTTGGTGTGCTTGTTGAGGACGATGTCGCTCAGCGTCAGCTGGTTGAGGAAGTACCGGGTGCCGGCCATCAAGCGCAGCGTGCCCGTGGGCGCGCTGCGAGCGCTGGTGGGGTCGGCGGCGAGCAGGTCCGGGCAGGTGTCCGGGTAGCCCGGGAGGTTCAGCGTTCCCTTGGACACCGCGCTGCCGCTCGGGAGGATGGCGCAGCCATTGAACTGCTGGAGGCTCAGCCGGATGGCTCCTGAGTCCGACGACTGGTACGGATCAAAGACGCGCGCGCCACGTCCGCTCACGTCCTCGTTGTCATTCACGTCCAGCATGTTGCAGGACAGCGTGGGCGCAAGGAGCGCGCACAGGGCGGTGCGCACGAAGGTCGAACGGATCATGTCGGGCACGGGGTGAGACGCTGGGAGAGCCAGGAGCCAACTTCTAGCACCCGTGTCTGGCCATGACAATTACCGCCCCCCCTGCCTTGACATTGCCGGCTCGTGGGGCGTCGCGTAGCGTCAGGCGCGACATGATCTACTACCTGCTGAAGGGCCTCCACCTGCTGGCCATGGGCGCCTGGCTGGGGGCATCCATCACGTCGCCCCTCGAAATCCTGCGCACCCTGTCCCGAGGCCGGCCCTACGTGGACCTCATCCCGGAACAGGTGGCGCGAGCGGACAAGGTCCTCATCCCCGCCGCCCTGCTCACGCTGCTCACGGGCCTGGGGCTGATGCAGACGACCCAGGGGTTCATCACCGCCCCGTGGCGCTTCTGGGCCGGGTTCGGCCTCACGCTGGGGCTGCTGCTGCTCGCCAAGCTGGGGCTGGAGCCCACCAAGAAGCGGCTCGTGCTCGCGGTGCAGGGCCCCGGTGAAGCCGCCGCGCTGGGTGCGCTGCGCGGCCGCTTCATCGGGCTGGTCACCGCGTGGCACGTGGGCTTCGTCATCATCCTCGTGCTGATGGTCTATCCGTTCTGAGCCGCAGGGCTGAGCCACATGACTGAGCCGCCCGGCAGCGGGCGGCCCATGCCCCCCGCTACGGGATGAGCGCCGCCTGCTGCTGGACCCAGCCGGCCAGCGAGAGCGCCTGGGTCTCGTCCAAGAGCTCGCTGTAGGTCGGCATCTGGGTGCCGGGCATGATGGCCTCCGGGTTGCGGATCCACCGGGCGACGTCCTGCGGCGACTTGCCGACGGACTTCTTGAGCAGGCCCCGGAACTTGGCCCCTTCCGCGTGGCACGAGCCGCAGCCCAGCGAAGCGAAGAGCTGCTCCGGGCCGCCCTCCTGGCTGGCCTTCACGCGGTGCGCGGACCCCTGGGGCGTGGCCTTGTCCACGTGCGGCAGGCTCTGGAGGAAGCGGTAGAGCGCCTCGGCCTCCACGTCGTCCATGCCCCGGAAGCGGCGCATGGGCGAGCGCATCACATAGCCCGCGGGCGTCACGCCCTCGCGCATGGCGTCCGCGAACTGCTCCTGCGTCCAGCCGCCGAGGCCCGTGGCGTGGAAGGTCAGGTTGGTGGAGTAGACGGTGCTCGTGCTCGTCTCCGAGTACTTGAAGCCGCCCGTGAAGGCCTTCGAGCCGTTGACCTTGGACGGGATGATGCCCGGGGTGTGGCAGTTGACGCACTCGTAGACGCCGCGCGCCAGGTACTCGCCGTACTCCACCGTGGGCCCCTTGGGGGGCGCCTTGAGGCCGGAGGCCGGCCGATCCAACGGGACGGTGCCCAGGGCCAGCGCCATGGCGACGCGGCCCGTGGGGCTGATCTCGTTCTTCGGGTGCGGCTTCTCATACGGGGCGAACAGCGGGTGGTCCGAGCGCATGAAGCCCATCAGCGCCGCCAGGTCCTCGTCGGACATCGCGTAGCTGGCCATGATGACGGCGCGGTGGCCATCGCGCTTGATGCCGTAGCGGATGGAGCGCGCGAGCTCGCCGTCGCTCATGGCGCCAATCCCCGCCTGCTTGTCGGACGTGAGGTTGGACGAGTAGACGCGCCCCACGATGGAGGGCACGCCCTTCATGTAGCCGCCCGACACCCGGCCGCTGCTGTCCTGGCCGTCCTGACGGTGGCAGTCCTCGCAGACCGCGCGGAACAAGAACTCGCCGCGCTTCACCGCCGCGGGGTCCGTTGCCGCCACGATGGGGGGCAGCGGCGCGTCCACCACCTCGTTGAGCTTCGAGTTGCCGTAGAGCCCCAGGCCCAGGAGCGCTACCGCCAGCAGGGCCACGACGGCCCCCAGGACCTTGAAAATCGTCTTCGCCAAAGCGACCTTCCTGTACACGGGGGCGGAATGCCCGGTCCGTCGGTTTAACCCACTTTCACGCCCGCCTCGACTCCCTGGCGTGCGCGAGGCTTCATGCGGACTTCGCGGCCCCCTGGCGGGCAAGCTCCAGGCGGCCAAGCTCCTCGTCGATCTCCTCCTCGGACATGGTGGCGATGCGCGACATGAACTCCTGGCGGCGCTCCTCCACGGCGTCCTCGATGAGGCGCGCCACGCCCATCACCGTCGGGTCGCGGAAGAAGACGGACAGGGGCACCTCCACGCGGTGGTGGCCGTTGACGCGGTAGAGCAGCCGGGTGGCCAGGAGGCTGTGGCCTCCCAGCTCGAAGAACTGCGCGTGCCGGTTCGCCACCTCCACGCCGAGGATCTCCGCGAACCAGGCGGCCACCTGCCGCTCCAGGTCCGTACGGGGCGGCTCGCTGGGGCCCGCGCGCGTCTTCAGGCCGCCCGTCATCCGGGAGAGCGCATTGCGGTCCACCTTGCCGTTGGGCGTCAGGGGCAGCTGCGCGAGGAACGCCACCTGCGGCACCATGTACGCGGGCAGCTTGCGCGCCAGGGCGGCCACCACGGCGTCCTCGGTCAGGGTGTCGTCGCGGCGGCGCACGAAGGCCACCAGCCGCTCCCCTGCCCCGCTGCGCTGCACGACGACCATGGCCTCGGCCACCCCGTCCAGGGCGCCCAGCTGCGTTTCAATCTCCCCCAGCTCGATGCGGTAGCCGCGCAGCTTCACCTGGTGATCCGCGCGGCCCAGGAACGCGAGCGCGCCGTCGGGCAGGTAGCGGACGCGGTCGCCCGTGCGGTAGCAGCGCTCGGCCACCGCGCTGAACTCCGGCACGTCGAGCGTGACGAAGCGCTCGGCGGTGAGGTCCTCGCGGTTCAGGTAGTCCCGGGCCACGCCCGCCCCCGCGATGTACAGCTCGCCCACGACGCCGGGGGGCACCGGGCGCAGGTCGTCGCCCAGCACGTAGAAGCGCGTGTTCTCGATGGGGTGTCCCAGGTCCACCGCGGCCGCGTCCCGGGGCACGCGCCGGCGCGAGGACCAGATGGTGGTCTCCGTGGGGCCGTACACGTTCCACAGCTCCGCGGTCCGCTGCGCCAGTTCGCGCGCGAGCGCCACGCTCAGCGCCTCGCCCCCGCACAGCGCCTTGAGGCCGGGGCGGCCCTGCCAGCCGTAGTTCAACAGCAGCTGCCAGGTGGAGGGGGTGCCCTGCATCACCGTCACGTCCTCGGCCTCCAGCACCTGGAGCATCCGCGCGGCGTCGCCCTGCGTCGCGTCCGACGCCACCACCAGGGTGGCGCCCACGCTCAGCGGCAGGAAGACCTCCAGCACGGAGATGTCGAAGCACAGCGACGTCACCGCGAGGAACCGGTCGTCGGGGGTGATGCCCGGGGCCACGCCCATGGACAGCAGCAGGTTCACCGCGTTCGCGTGCGTCACCCGGACGCCCTTGGGCGCGCCCGTCGAACCCGACGTGAACATCACGTAGGCCAGCGCGTCGCCCGTCAGGGCCGGCGGCGCGAAGTCCGGGAGCGCTTCGTCCGCGGGCGGCTCCTCGGTGCCGCGGACGCGCAGGGCCTGCACGCCCTCCGGCAGCGTCCCGGCCGTGCCGTCATCGCAGGCGACCCAGCGCACGTCCGCGGTGCGCATCATGTAGGCCAGCCGTTCCTCGGGGAAGCCGGGGTCGAGCGGCACGAAGGCCGCGCCCGCCTTGAGGATGCCCAGCAGCGCGACGACCATGTCCACGCCGCGCGCCATCTTGATGCCGACGAGCGTCCCCACGCCCACGCCGCGCGCCACCAGCGCCGCGGCCACCCGGTCCGAGCGCCGGGCCAGCTCCGCGTACGTGACGCGCACGTCGTCACAGCGCACCGCCACCTGCGACGGGGGCCGGGCGTGCTCGCGGAAGACGAGCCCCTGGAGGGGGTCTTCGTACTCCCACGTCCGCGCCGTGTGGTTCCACTGCGACGTCACCCGCGCGCGCTGCGCGGGGGTCCACCGGGGCGCCGTGCCCAGGGGCGCGTCGGGGTTGGCGAGCAGCCACTCGACGAGCTGGAGCCAGGAGGCCTGCAACCCCTCCACCGTGTCGCGGCGGAACAGGTTGGTGTTGAAGACGAAGCTGCCGGAGAGGACGTCGTCCGTCTCGCCGGTGAGGTAGTAGTACTCCAGGTCGAACTGCGACTTGCGCGCGTCCAGGTACGCATTCGTCAGCCGCAGGCCGGGGCGCTGGACGGCGTCGGTGGGAATCTGTCCGAAGAGCACCTGGAACACGGGGTTGCGGCTCGTGTCACGCTCCAGCGACAGGGCCTCGACGATGCGATCAAACGACATCGCCGAGTGGCGCAGCGCGTCCTTCAGCACCGTCCCCGCCTGCGCCAGGAGCTGGCGGAACGAGGCCTGGGGGTCGGTGTCCAGCCGCAACACCAGCGTGGACATCAGGCACCCGACGATGCCCTGGAACGCGGGCTCCTCGCGGTTGGCGTACGGCGTGCCGATGAGCAGATCTCTCTGCCGCGTGTGCTGGTGCAGCAGCGTCCCGAACGCGGCGAGCAGCACGGAGAACAGCGTGGTCCGCTGCTCCCGCGCGAAGCCGTGCAGCCGCCGGGACGTCTCCGCGGAGAAGACGGAGGGCACCTGGGCGCCGTCGTACGTGAGCTGGCGCGGCCGCTCGAAGTCGTTCGGCAGTTCGATGACGGGGGGCTCGGCGAGCTGCTTGCGCCAGTAGCCCAGGTTCTGCGTCGCGAGCGCCGGGTCCTGCGTCCGCTCCGCGCGCAGGAAGTGGATGATGGACTGCTCGTCCCGGAGGGGCGTGAGCGCGTTGGGGTCCCCGTAGAGCGCCGTCAGCTCGTCCACCATCAGCCGCAGGGACCAGCCGTCCGACACCAGGTGGTGCATGGTGAGGCCCAGCTGGTACCGGCCGTCGGAGGCCTTGAACAGCAGGGCCTTGAACAGCGGGGCCCGGGCCGGATCAAAGGGCCGCACCAGCGCGGCGTGGAGCACCTCGTCGCGCGCGGCCGGATCGTCCGGCAGGTCGATGACGGGCAGCTCCACCGGGATGTGCTGCTCGAAGAGCTGGACCGGGACGCCCGCGACGCTGGGGAACACGGCCCGCAGGGACAGGTGCCGCTCGGTGAGCCGTGTCAGGCAGGCGCGCAGCCGCTCCACGTCCACCACCCCGTCCACGCGGAAGAGGAACGGGATGGTGTACGCGTTGGAGTCCGGCGCGTAGCGGGAGATGAACCAGATGCGCTGCTGGATGCCGCTCAGCCACGTCAGCTTCCGGCCGGCGAGGAACTCCAGGATGCGCGGCTTCTGCTCCTGGAGGAATGCCTTGTCCTCTGGGGCCAGCTTGCCGGCCGCCTTCTTGAAGTGGAGGCGATCCGCTTCGGCCCAGAGTTCGACACCGCGACTGACGAGCTGCCCGAGCCCACTTTCGAAGTCAGACATGGCCCTCTTCGTTGTCATCGTGCGCCGCGGGGGGAGGCCCCATGGACGTGCCCTGCAGTTGAGCGAGGCGCTGCGCGGCTTCCCCGACCGTGAGGTCGTCCAGGTAGAGGCTCATGGGGATGCTGCACCCCAGCCGGGTGCCCAGCTGGCTGCGCAGGTCCATGGCCACGAGCGAGTCCACGCCCAGGTCGTTGAGCCGCGCGTCCGGGAGGATCTGCTCGGCGGCGACCTTCAGCAGCGCCGCCAGCGTGGCGATGAGGCTCTGCTCGAGCGTTTCGCCGGGAAGCCGCGCGGGCGCGGTCTCCACGGCGGGAGCGCCCTGCCGCAGCACGTTGCGGGAGGCAGGGCCCCGCGCCGCGCGGGACGTGCCCGACCACACCGCCGTCACGAGCTGCTGGCCCAGGTGCTCCGCGCCCGCGCCCGCCACCGAGCGGATCTCCACGAAGCGCTTGCGCGCGAGCACGCGCGACCACTGCTCGTACGTCAGCGCCGGGGAGCCCGGCATGCGCAGCTCCGCGTCCTCGAAGAGCCACCAGCCCTCCAGCAATCCGAACGTCAGCGTCGTGAACGCCGTCACGGCCGCCAGCTCGTTGAGGACCAGCACCCCGCCGGGCGCGAGGAAGGCCCCCACGTTCTCCACGGTGCGCTGGATGTCGCGCGTGGCGTGCAGGACGTTGGAGGCGACGACGACGTCGTACGGGCCCGGGTCGACGGTGTTCGCGTCATCGAAGGGCTTCTCGATGTCGAGCACCGCCAGGGTGAGCGACGGCGCCTGCTCCCGGAAGCGCTCCCCGTGCGAGAGGAAGCTGCGCGAGCGGTCGGTGTACGTGTACACGAGCCGGTCCGCGTAGGGCCGCAGCCGCTCGAAGAGGAAGCGGGACGTGCCTCCGGTGCCCGCGCCGACCTCGAGCAGGCGCAGCGTTTCGCCCGGCTTGAGGTGGCCGAGCCGGGAGACGACCGCGGCCTCCACCGCGTCCGCGGCGCGCGTGTTGAAGAAGTCCGCGACCGCGTTGCCCGCGTAGACGGCCTCCACCAGCTCCATCGAGCCGCCGGGGAAGACGACCTCGGTGGCGCGCGTCTCGCCGCGCAGCACCGGCACCAGCCGGTCCAGACAGGTCCAGAGCAGGCGCGATGTCGGAGCGTCCGTGCGCGGTGGAGCCGCGGGCGTGTCCCCGGTGAGGCGGATCATCTCCCCCTCCTCCGCCAGGTGGCCCGCGGACGCCGCGATGCGGAGCAGCTCGCCCAGGAGCCGCTCGTGGTTCGCCGCCACGCCCAGCCGCTCCCGCAGCCCCGCCCGGGGCTGGGCCGTGCCCAGTCCCAGCGCGAGCAGGGCCCGGTGCACACCGAAGACGCAGGCCTCCTGGGTGACGCGCTCGTCGTCCAGGTGCCGCGCGAGCAGCGCCTGGATGGAGGCGCTCCGGTCCGGCACGGACACCGTGGGATTGCCCCAGCTCAGGTGGGCCGGCTTCTCCGTCAGCCAGTAGCGCTGGTCGTCGAAGGGGTACGTGGGCAGCCGCATCCGCCAGGGCGAGGCCCCGCCCCAGAGGCGCGCCCAGTCCACGGCCACGCCTTCGGTCCACCGGGCGCAGAGCGTCCGGGCATCCCAGGTCGCCGCGTCCTGCGCGGTGTCCTTCACCGCGCGCTCCACCCGGCCCTGCTCCGCGGCGGGCAGCACGTTGCCGGCAACGAAGGCGCGCAGGAGCAAGGCGAGCTGGGAGGGCGTCTCCACGACGGCGGCCAGCCGCTCGGGCAGCGCATCGCGGCCCACCTGCAGCGTGTAGAGCAGGGAGGCGAAGGTGTCCGCGTCCAGCGCCTCCGGCCCGCCCTCGGTGCGCTCCAGGAAGGCGAGCAGGTCGCCCGCCCGGGCCCGCAGCCGGTCGGGGTTGGCGGCGGACAGCACGAAGACGTGCCCGGCCGTGGCCGCGGACGCGGCGGCAGCGCGGGCCGTCCGCGCGGGAGGCTCGGCGAGGACCGCGTGCGAGTTGACGCCGCCGAAGCCGAAGGAGCTGATGCTCGCCACGCGTCCGCCCCGGGGCCAGGGGGTGAGCCGGGTGGGCAGGTGGAACGGCGAGCGCTCCAGGCGGATCCTCGGGTTGAGCGCCTGGAACTGCGCGAGCCCCGGCAGCGCTTCGTGTTCCAGCGACAGGAGGACCTTGATCACCCCGGCGATGCCGGCCGCGGCTTCCAGGTGGCCGATCTGCGTCTTCACCGAGCCGAGCGCGATGGTGCGCTCGCCCAGCGTGACGTCCGCGTCGCGCGCCATGTGCGAGAACGCGCGCTTGAGGGCGGTGATTTCAATGGGGTCTCCCAGCGGCGTCCCGGTGCCATGGGCCTCCACGTAGGAGACCTGCTCCGGACGCACGTCCGCGTCGCGGTAGGCCTTCTCGATGACGGCCGACTGCGCGAACGCGTTGGGGGACGTCAGCGTGACGGCGGCGCCCCCGTGGTTGACGGCGGTGCCCCGGACGACACCGTAGATGGCGTCCCCGTCCGCGAGCGCCCGGGCGAGCGGACGCAGGAAGATGAAGCCCGCCCCTTCGCCGCGCACGTAGCCGTCCGCGCGCGCATCGAACGTCTTGCACAGCCCGTCCGGCGCGAGCATCCCGGAGCGCGTGAAACAGTTGAAGACGAACGGCGTGAGGCAGAGGTTCACGCCGCCGACGAGCGCGGAATCGCAGTCACCGGAGCGCAGGTCGCGCACCGCCTGGTGGAGGGCCACGAGCGAGCTGGAGCACGCCGTGTCCACGGGCACGCTGGGCCCCTTCCAGTTGAAGTGGTGCGAGATGCGGTTCGCCAGCAGGGACGTGGCGAGGCCCAGCGCCGTGTGCGGCTCCGCGGGCCGGTCCCCCAGGTGGTGCAGCTCCCGGTAGTCCCAGCTCGACGCGCCGACGTACACGCCCACCGGCGCTCCGGAGAGCGAGGACGGCGCATGGCCCGCGTCCTCCAGGCAGCTGAACGCCAGCTCCAACATGAGGCGCTGCTGCGGATCCATCCACTCGGCTTCACGCCGGGAGATGCCGAAGAAGCGCGCGTCGAAGCGATCCACGTCCTCCAGGTAGCCGGCGCGGCGCGGCGACACGTCATCACTGCGGGGATCGCTGCCCCAATACCAGCGCTCCTCCGGCGTGGAGCGGATGCTCGTCACGCCTTCCCGGAGATTCTCCCAGAAGGCGGCGGCATCCCTGGCGCCGGGGAAGCGACACGCGAGGCCGACGATGGCGATGGCATCGTCGGCCGCACGGGGAGACTTCACCGGCAGCCCCCGACGGGCTGCTTCAGCGCCACCCGCGTGGTGATGGTGCGGATGACCTCGCCAATCTTGTCCAGCCCGGGCTGGTGCCCGTTGACGAACGTCTTGCCCGGCACGTCCACGTAGTGCACGCGCTTCTGGTTCGACTGCACCACGCACAGGTGCGTCGCATAGGGCGAGTCCGTCTGGATCTCGTTCTTGTAGCGCTCCTCCTCGCCCGCGGCGATGACGTCGATGACGCCCTGGAAGTTCTTCGGCTTGTACGCGAGCATCGCCTCCAGGCCCGCGTTGTAGACGTTCACGCGGTGGCGGAAGAGCGACTCTTCCTGATCATTGCGCAGGTAGCCGTGCTCGCGCAGCAGGCGCAGGAACGTGTCGATCTGCACCTCGTCCTTCTGCGACAGCACCTCCTCCACCGGGAACTCCTTCATGGAGTTGCCCAGGAACTCCTCGAACACGAAGAGGAAGTCCTGCACCACGCGCTTGCGCGGCGACTCCAGGTGCGCGAGGTCCGTCCACTGCCGGGGGAACAGCGGGAGCAGGTCCAGGCACAGGGCGATTTCATGGCCCCGCTCCTTCAGCATCTTGCAGATCTCGTACGCGACGAGCCCGCCGTTGCAGAAGCCACCGATGTGGTACGGGCCCTCCGGCTGGATGGCGAGGATCTTCTCCACGTCGTACGCGGCGATCTCCTCGATGGTGCGGAAGGGCGTACGCTCTCCCTCGAGTCCGGGCGTCTGGCACCCGTAGAACCACCAGTCAGGGGGGAGGTACGGGATGTAGTTGCGGAGGTAGGAAATCGTTCCGTCCGTCGCCGGGCAGAAGAACAACCGCGGTGCGCCAGGAGCGCCTTCCCGCAGCACCACCACCGTTTCCACATTCTTGGGATTTGGCGCGAACGACATGTACGCCGTGAGCAGCTGCTGCTTCTTGGCTTCCAGTGCTGCGTCCGCTTGAGTCGTTCCGCCGTTCGAGACCATGCTCGTCACCGTGGTGTCCCTCCGCGAATGTGTCTTTTTCGCGCGCCGTCATGGGGGAGGAGCAGCGCGCAACGCGGACGATACCCTGTGCCCGAATAATCCTTCAACGGTCACATAATCACAGCTTCTCAAAAATCATTCAGCGGATGACAACAGCCGCGTGACGCACGGGTCACGGGACGTCGAGAGAGACGCCCTGTCCGGGGACCGCCATCACCCAACGCACGAGGTCGGGGCGGCCGTCGCAGCGGACGCGCACCTCGAACTCGCGGCCCGCGGGCAGCCGGCTGGCCAGGGGGGTGGTGCCCTCCAGCTCTTGTTTTCCCAGCGCGACCCGGCAGCCGCTGGGGCCGGTGACGCTCAGGGTGCCGGTGCTGTCGGGCGGAGGGACGGCGTCCGCCAGCGTCCGCAGGTCGATGCGCTCGGACTGCATCACCTTGCCGAAGCGGTGCAGCTGGCCGTCCACGGCCGTGGCCACGAGCAGCGAGCCGGCGGGGGCGGCCGGCGACAGGGGGCGGTCCGAATCCAGGCGGATGCCGGACACGTAGACGCGCTCGCCCTCCTGGGCGTTGAGGATCTCCACGCCGCTGGCGGGCAGGAACACCATGGCCACCACCGCGCCCACGAGCGCGACCCCGACGCCGATGAGCAGGGGGGTGCGCTGGCCGCGGACCGGAAGACCCTTGCGGTGACGCAGACCCCGGTAGCAACCCAGGTCCATGAGCCGCTTGATGTTCATGGTCACTTCGCGCCGGAGGTCACCCTCGACCTTGTAGCTCGC
>NZ_RAWG01000287.1 GCF_003611735.1 Corallococcus sicarius
CTCCCCGACGCCTCCACGCCCGACACCTCCGTGCCGGACGCTGGCGCCGCCCCCGCCGCCTCCGCCTCGCCGTGGCAGCAGGCCCGCGTGGGCGACCGCGTGGAGTACGCCTTCTCCGCCAACCGGGGCCGCCCGGGCGGACAGCGCTCCGCCGCCCCCGAGCGCGACACCGCCATGGCCGGCCACGTCGTCCTGGAGGTCGTCGCCGTCCAGGCCCCCTGGGCGTGGCTCACCGTCACCTTCACCGACGACACGGGCAAGCCGCTCGCCCACCCCCGCCTCTCCCAGAGCCGCGTGCTGCCCATGCGCCTGGAGGCGACCCAGCCGTGGAAGGCCGAACACCGCGGCCAGCGCTCCACCGAACAGACCACCGCCGCCGGCCGCACCTGGGACGCGCAGCGCTACCTGCACGACAGCCGCCCCAGCGACGGCCCCCTGCAGAACCGCCTCTATGCGTCGCAGCCCGGACCGCTGTACCTCACCCACGGCCTGCTCGACGCCAGCACCACCCTCTCCGGCTTCGGCGCCAGCGGCAGCCAGCAGCTCACGCTCGTGTCCTTCCGCCAGGGCACCGACGCCGCGGGCACCGTCCCCGTCCTCGAAAAGCCCTGGGGCCCGGGCACCTGGTACGACGTGCGGCAGACGATCTCCGGCACGCCCTCCGTGCGCCGCGTCTGTCTGGGCGCCGAACGCGGCTTCCTCCTGCGCAAGGAGCTGACCGCCCCCTCCGGCGACGCCCCGTGCACGGACTTCCAGGAAGCGGACGCCACGCCGCTGGAAGAGGCCCTGCTCATGGCCGTCAGCGAAGCCGTCAGCGTGCCGCAGCAGTGGCCGCCCGTCCCCGCCGGCACCGCGCCGCCGCGCCGCGAGACCTTCACCGTGGGCTCGCACTCCGTCCCCGCCGTCGTCTTCGAGACGCCCCTGGGCGAGGGCGCCGAGCGCCGCGTGCAGGTCGCCACCTACGCCGCCGAGCCGTGGGGCGCCGCGCTCAGCGGACTCGCGGAGGAGGCCCGCTTCTCCACGCTGTCAGACACCATCTTCCGCGCCCCCGCCCGGGGCAAGCGCGTGGCCGAGGACGGCGCCGTGCTCACCGGCTGGGGCTCGTGGGTGAAGGACGGCGGGAAGTAGCGCGTCGTCCGGAGCCTCGGGGCGGCGCCTCAGTCACACGAGCGGCGCTCCGGCTTGTCCTTGCGGCACTGGTCGACGGGCGGGAGCGCCTCGCGCGCCTCGTCCGCGACCTCCACGCCCTGGCGCGCGCACTCCTTCGCCGCCAGCGTGCCCCGGATGTCGAACAGGCCCAGCACCTCCGTGCACCGCTTCTGCATCGACTCCACCCCGGCCACGAACAGCGGCTGCATCACCTCCGGCGTGAAGGAGTAGCCGCTCGCCGTCGCCAGCCCCGTCTCCGGCTTGAACATCCAGGCGCTGCGCCAGCTGGACGCCACCTGGTCGAAGCGCGCCGAGCCCATCCACACCGCCTGACCCGCCTCCGGCGCCACCATCCCCGGCGCCTGGAAGCCCGGGCCCCGGCGGCGGCAGAAGTCCTCGCCCGCACCGCGGAGCATGCAGACGTTGTACTCGCCCAGCCGGCGCGTCACCGCGAGCAGCTCCGCCTGCTGCACCTCGCCCACGCGCGGCTGCGCCACGAACAAATCAATGGTGCGCATCAGCACGTTCATCGCGTTCTTCGGATCCATGGCCGGCGATGGGTTCACCCCGCCCGTCGAAATCACCAGCACCCGCTCCGCCCCGCGCTGCACCGCCTGGAGCAACGGCAGCCCCGAGCGCACGCCGCCGTCGTAGTACGTCCCGTTCCGCTTCCCGCTGGCGGACGGCAGCGAGTTCACCGGCTCCGACAGCACCGGCTCAACGATGGACGCCACGATGGCCTGCGTCATCCCCCGCTTGCGCTCCCCGTCCGTCACGCCCGCCTTGAAGTCCGCCGGGTCCTGGTCGCTCACGCCGAACACGTCACCCGTCTGGAAGTCCACCGACACCGACACCAGCTCCGTGCCGTTGTGGAACATCCCCGGCTGGATGACCTGATCCAGCTTCGTGTACACACCGTCGAACTGGACCAGCCCCCGCGTGTCGTCCGCCAGGTTCCACAGCCAGGTGGAGTTCACGCAGTACAGGTCCGACTCCACCGTGCACGTGTAGTTGCCCATCAGCAGCTGGCGCGCCCGCGCCTCCTGCCCCGGCGTGTGGAACAGGTCCACCAGCGTGCTGATGAGCGCGCCCGTGCTCGTCCCCGCCGCCAGGTCGATGCGCGCGTCGCCGCACCCCTCCGGCGCGGGCTTGCCCCGGCACTGCTCCAGGATGCCCAACAGCCGCCAGATGGCCCCCGCGCTGAACGCGCCGTTCGCCCCGCCGCCGCTCAGCACCACCGCGTTGGTGGGCCGCCGCAGGTCCCGGCGCCACGTGCGCGCCCGCACGTAGCCCGCCGCGGACGCCGCGCCCTGCTGGATGCCCTGCGCGAGCTGCTCGCGCGTCAGCGGCACCTCCAGCGACTGCTGCAGCGCCGCCAGCGACGGCCCCAGGCTCATCGCGTTGGAGAGGAAGCGCTCCGCGTCCACCTCCACCTCGGACGGCGTCGCCACGGAGAGCGACTGCGTGGGCACCGGCACGCTCCACGCCGGCACCTTCACCGCCCGGTCGATGAATCCCGTGCGCGCGTCGTTCTCATAGCAGGCCGCCGTGTCCACCCCCGCGCGCTGGCGCAGGCAGGTCGCCATCTCCAGCACCGCGTCCGGCGCCGCGCCCAGCGCCTCCATCCACCCGCCCACCCGTTCGGAGTCCACGTACGCGTCCATCAGCTGCGCGCGCGTCAGCCCCGCCACCCGCTCCACCGCCGGCACGCGGGGCGGCGCGTCCTTGGGATTCCCCGAGTCGTCCGGCGCGTTGAGCGTGTCCAGCAGCACGTCCGTGCGGAGGAAGGAGCAGCCACTCGTCGTACAGAGGAAGACCACCAGCAGGGACCTGACGCGACGGCGCATGCGACGCCTCCTTGGAGCGGGCCTGGCTCCTGCTTAGCCGAAGCACCCTCGGGGTCGCCACGGCCCGGAGGGTCGGGCATCCGCAATCCCCCAAAAAGCCGTGCATCGCGACGCGGCGCGGTGTGGTTAGCATGCGCTCCCTCCGGGAGGGTCGAGCACCCATGATTGAGTATGATCCGCATCGCTGGTGGAGCTACTTCCACTACCTGCGCGGTTCGATGGTGAAGGAGATCGTCGGCCGAGTGTTGATGTGCGTCGTGTGGGCCGCGGGCGTGGTGGCCTTCTCGGGCCACGTGGCCCACGTCGGCGTTCCCCCTACGGTGCACACGCTCGCGGGCATCAGCTTGAGCCTGCTGCTCGTCTTCCGCACCAACGCCTCCTATGACCGCTTCTGGGAGGGCCGCAAGCTGTGGGGCGGCATCGTCAACGAGACGCGCAACCTGATGCGCGCGTCAGAGCCCTTCCTGGGCCGCACGCCCCTGTTCGCCCCGCTGGTGCGGTGGACGGCGGCGTTCCCCTTCGCCGCGTCCGCATGGCTGCGCGGTCAGCGGCAGCTGGGCCCCCGGGCCGGGGACCTGCCTCCGGACGAACTCCAGACGACGCTCAAGGCCCAGCACGTCCCGCTGATGGTGGCGCGGCGGATGTCGGCCGTGCTCGACGAGGGCCGGCGCGCGGGGCTGTATCCGGAGTACGTCCAGATGCAGCTCGACCAGAACGTGCATCAGCTCATCGACTACCTGGGGGGTTGTGAGCGCATCCACCGCACGCCCATGCCGTTCGCATACATGGTGCACCTGCGCCGCGCGCTCATCCTCTACTGCTTCACCCTGCCCTTCGCGCTGGTGGACACCTTCGGCTGGGTGACAGTCCCCGCGACCTTCGTCGTGGCGTATGTCTTCTTTGGGATTGAAGAGATTGGCGTCGAGATTGAAGACCCCTTCGGCACGGACGACAACGACCTGCCGCTCGACACCATCTGCGAGAACATCCAGAACAACCTGCTGGCCTTCCTGCCGCCTCCCGGCGTGAAGGACCCTGCCCCCCTGACGCCACCGCTGGAGGCGGGCACGGTGTAGCTGACGGCCTCACGCCCCGGGCCCACGCATGCGCGAGCCTGGGGCGGGAGCGTCACGGACTACTCGGCGACGGAGACCTTCACCTCGATGTTGCCGCGCGTGGCGTTGGAGTACGGGCACACCTGGTGGGCCGCCTCCATCAGCTTCTGCGCCTCTTCGCGGGGCACGCCGGGCAGGATGCCCTGGAGCTCCACCGCGAGGCCGAAGCCGCCCTCGGGCGTCTTGCCGATGGTGACCGTGGCCTTCACGCCCGCCTTCTCGTCCAGCTTCTTGCCGGCCTTGCCGGCGACGAGGCGCAGCGCGCTCTCGAAGCAGGAGGAGAAGCCCGCGGCGAAGAGCTGCTCGGGGTTGGTGGCCGTCGTCTTGCCGGAGCCGCCCAGCTGCTTGGGCATCGCCAGCTCCAGGTTGTCCAGCGGGCTCTCGTTGAGCGTCAGCCGGCCGTTGCGACCGCCGTGCGTGGTGGCGGTGGTGGAGTAGAGCTTCTCGGCGAGGGTGACCTGGGCCATGGGGTGCTCCTTCAAGGGACTGCGTTGGGGTTTCAGAGACAGGACTACTTGGAGACGTTGTCGAACAAGCGGAGGACGTCCCGGCGCAACCGGGACAGCTCCTCCAGGGAAAGGCCCGTACGGCAGGCGATGGCCTCCGGAATGGACGCGGCCTTGCGGCGCAGCGCGCGGCCCTGGGGCGTGAGCGACACGAGCACCGACCGCGCGTCCTCCGTGGAGCGCTCCCGGCGCACGAACGCCAGCGTCTCCAGCCGCTTGAGCAGGGGCGTGAGCGTGCCCGAGTCCAGGTACAGCTTCTCCCCCAGCGCCTTCACCGTCACGCCGTCCGCCTCCCACAGCACCAGCATCACCAGGTACTGCGGGTAGGTCAGCCCCAGCTTCGACAGCAGCGGGGTGTAGGCCTGCACCATCGCCCGCGAGGCCGCGTAGAGCGGAAAGCAGAGCTGGAGGTCCAGGCGGAGGAAGTCTTCCGGCGACATGGGAGATAGATAGCGCCCAATTTAATTGCGCGCAACTGAATCGGGATGGGAAGGCGGGCCCGGTGCCGGTGTGTTCCCCGGCGGGCAGGGGCCGTGGTACAGCCGCCACCCCCGGAGTGCCCGGGAACTGTCGAGGACGAGGGATGCTCAGGACGGTCACTGCCACGCGCTACGTGACGCCCTTGCGCGAGGGGGGCTCGCTGCCCGCCATCGTGGAGGCGAACGACGCGGGGCTCTATGTCGTGAAGTTCCGGGGTGCCGGCCAGGGCGCCAAGGCGCTCATCGCCGAGCTGCTGGCCGGAGAGCTGGCGCGCGTGCTGGGGCTGCGCGTGCCGGAGCTGGTGTTCGTGGAGCTGGACACGTCACTGGGCCGCAACGAGCCGGACAGTGAGATTCGCGAGCTGCTCAAATCGAGCGCCGGGCTGAACCTGGCGTTGGACTACCTGCCGCGCTCGGTGACGTTCGACCCGCTGGCGGTGCCAGTGCCGGAGGCGCAGGTGGCGTCCGCCATCGTGGCGTTCGACGCGTACGTCACGAACGTGGACCGCACGCCGAAGAACCCCAACCTCCTGGTGTGGCACCGCAACCTCTGGCTCATCGACCACGGGGCGGCGCTGTACTTCCACCATTCGTGGGACGACTGGCAGGAGCGCAGCCAGGGCCGCTTCGCGCCCATCAAGGACCACGTGCTGCTGCCGTGGGCGCACGGGCTGGCGGAGGCCGGGGACCTGCTGCGGCAGCGGGTGACGCCAGAGGTGGTGGAGCGCATCGTCGGCGCGATCCCGGAGGCGTGGCTGGGGCAGGAGCCCGCGTTCGCGTCCACGGCGGAGCACCGCGCGGCGTACGCGACGTGGCTGTTGCGCAGGCTGGAAGCGGCGCCGGCGTTCATCGAGGAGGCGACGCGTGCCCACGCCCAGCTCGTTTGATTACGCCATCATCCGGCTGGTGCCCCGCGTGGAGCGCGAGGAGTTCATCAACGTGGGCGTGGTGCTGTTCTGCGTGCAGCACCGCTTCCTGGGAGCGCGCGTGGCTTTGGACGAGGCGCGGCTCAAGGCGCTGTCACCGGACGCGGACGTGGAGCTGTTGAGTGGGCACCTGGAGAGCTTCCGCCGCGTGTGCGTGGGCGGGAAGGATGCGGGGCCCATCGGGCGGCTGCCGCAGAAGGAGCGCTGGCACTGGCTGGTGGCGCCGCGCAGCACCATGCTGCAGACGGGCCCCGTGCACGCGGGCCTGTGCGACGACCCGGACCGCGCGCTGGAGCACCTGTTGGACACGATGGTGCGCGTGAAGCCCGCGGGCTGACGCTGCAACGGTTTTCTCGTGTCACCGATTCAGCGGCTCTGACGGGTTTCGGCCTGTCAGAGGCTCTCGCTACAACGGGAGCGCCCTCCCCGGTGTCGGGAGGGTCCATGCGAAAGGTGCACACGTTGCGTTCCATCCAGACGCTTCTTCGTTCCGTCGTAGTGCTGAGCACGTTGAGCGGCGCCACTGCGTCCGCGGCGGACCTCGTCCCTGAAGCACGCAAGGGCGCGCAGGGCCCGCGAGTGGAGGCCGCCTTCCGTCACCTCCAGGCCCACGGCTACTTCCCCAACGCGGAGCTGGCACGGAAGTACCCGGGCTTCCGCCCTGCCGTGGCGCGCGAGCCCGCCCGGCCCGACCTCTTCGATGACGCGATGGAGGCCGCGCTCAAGCGCTTCCAGGAAGCACAGGGGCTTCCCGTCACCGGTACGCTGGACGCGGCGACGCGCGGACTGATGCAGCGCTCGCGCTGCGACTCGCCGGACCTCTACGGCTTCAACGCGCGCACGGCGGGCCCGGCGTCGTTCGTGGCCGTGAGCAGCTGGCCGCAGACCAACCTCTCCTTCGCCTTCCTCAACGGGACGCCCGACCTGAGCGCCAACGATTCGCGCAACGCGGTCATTGGCGCGCTCCAGCGCTGGCAGGCCGCCGCGCCCGTGGCCTTCACCGAGGTGGGCAACGGTCCCGTGGACCTCTACGTGTCGTGGCAGTACGGCGACCACGGCGACGGCAACCCGTTCGCCGCCTCCACGCTCGCCCACGCCTACTACCCCAGCTGCTCCGGCGCCTATAACTGCGCGGCGCTGGCCGGCGACGTGCACTTCAACGACGCGTTCGGCTGGACCGTGAACGGGACGAACTACGACCTGCGCAGCACCGCGCTGCATGAGCTGGGGCACTCGCTGGGCCTGGGGCACTCGCCCGACGCGGGCGCCGTCATGTACGCGTACTACAACGGGAAGATCGACCTGCAGCCGGATGACCTCAATGGCATCCGTTCGATCTACGGCGTCTTCCGTGACACGCGCACGTTCGACGCGGGCTTCTACCTGGCCCTCAACGGCGACCTGAGCGCGGCGTTCGGCACCAACGTGGGCGCCGCCTCGCGGCACTGGATTGACGGGGGCCGCACCGAGGGCCGCCCCGCGTCCCCCGCGTTCCAGGTGAGGGACTACCTGGCCCGCTACGGCGACCTCCAGGCCGCGTTCGGGACGAACTATCCGGCCGCGCTCGCGCACTGGACCCAGAACGGCATCAACGAGGGGCGCCAGGGCTCGCCCGCGTTCAGCGCGTCCTACTACCTGAGCCTCCACGCGGACCTGCGCAGCGCCTTCGGCAACAACTACCGCGCGGCCATGGAGCACTGGGTGAACACCGGGCTCAACGACGGGCGCCGGGGCTCGGCGGAGTTCGACCCCCGGTACTACCTCCAGTCCAACCCGGACGTGGCCGCGGCGTATGGCGCCACCAACTACCGCGGCGGCCTCAGCCACTGGCTCGCGGCGGGCCGGGCCGAAGGACGGCGCGGCGCTCCGTAGCGCTGGAAAACGGCAGGCAGGCGGACGGGCGCTTCGTCCGCTTGTCGGCACATGGCGCCAGCTTCGGGAGGAATCCCGGCGCTGTCGCTGCGAAGGGGCCTGGACGTTCGTAGCTTTGCCTCCCACCTTTCACCGCAAGAACCGGGAGGTGGCCCCAGGCCCATGGACGCGTCCTCATTGCGCATCGTCTCGTACAACGTCCGCTACTTCGGCCACATGCTGAAGGGGCTGGCGAGCACCGTGGGACCCAAGCGACGGGTGGCGGCGGCCCTGGCCACGCTGGACCCGCTGCCGGACGTCGTGTGCCTCCAGGAGGTGGAGACCTCCTCGCTGCGCAGCAACATCGTCCACCGGCCCACGCGCCCCGGAGAGACGCAGTTGGAGGCCTTCATGACGCGCGTGGAGGAGACGTTCGCGCTCCAGGGGCGCGACATGCCCTACGAGGCGTTCTACTTCCGCGCGCACCACTACAAGCTGGGTGACCTGTCGCTCTACACCACCGGGCTCGCGATGCTCATCAACACGCGCACGCTCCAGGTGGACACGCACAACGTGGCCGCGCCCGAACACATCACGCACCACCACGTGCAGGGCCTGAGGGAGCGCAAGCAGAGCCGCATCTGCGCGCACATGCGCGTCTTCCGCCGGGACGACGGGCGCGCCTTCCACGTCTTCAACACGCACCTGAGCCTGCCCACGCCGTTCTCCCGCGAGTTCTGGGCCACGCGCGACAAGATGGGCTGCGGCGTCAACCAGCTCCACGAAGCGCGCAAGCTCACCGAGTTCATCCAGTTGCACGCGAACACGGAGCCGTTCGTGGTGTGCGGGGACTTCAACTCGCCGCCGTCGTCGCCGGTGTACCGCTACCTCACGGGCGATGCGCACCTGACGTGCGCGCAGGCCGCCGTGGGGCAGATCGACCCGGCCCTGTCGCGCGCCTTCCCCACCGCGGGCTTCATGCGGATGCGCATGCACCTGGACCACCTGTTCTCCGGCGGCGGCGTGAGCTGGCTGGACGCGGACGAGACACGCCCCTTCGGCGACATCACCGGCCGCTTCCACGGGCTGTCCGACCACGTGCCCCTCATCGCGCGCTTCCGGCTGGAGCCCTCGGCATCGGGGCTCGCGGGCTGACGCGACTTCAGGGCGCGTCGTGCTCCAGCGCCTCCCACGCCTCCAGGAGTTCACGCGTGCGCCGCTCCGCGAGCGCGTGGAACTCCGGTGCGAGGTGCGCCACCTTGTCCGGGTGGTATTGCGCGATGAGCGCGCGGAACGCCTTGCGCGCCTCGTCCTTCGGCGTGCCCCGCTCGATGCCCAGCACGGCCCACGGGTCCTTCGCCTCGGGCTCGGAGGATGGCACCGCGCGGCGCCCACGCGGCGGCGTGTCGTCCGAGCGCGGCGGTGCATCTCCTCTCGCGCTGGAGCTTCCGTAACGCGGCGGTGCGTCCCCTTGCGCACTGGCGGGCCCGTAGCGCGGCGGCGTACGGGGCGCGGGTTCGGCGCGGCGGGTGCCGGGGCGCTTCGCCGGGTCCGGCGCGGGGATGCGCGAGGTCAGCCGGCTCAGGGCCTCCTGGAGGAACCACAGGTCCTCCGCGGGGGTGCCGTGCTTGCGCACCACCGCGCGGGGCTTGCCGCCCTCCAGGAGCAGATAGCCCGTGGCCGCCGCGTAGGCGCGCTTCCGGTCGTCCGGGTAGAGCCGGTCCCCCAGGTCCCCCAGCGGGTCGCGCCACATGCCCTCGGTGGTGCCTTCGTCCGCCACCAGCACCTGGGACAGCACGTCGCCGTAGACGTCCTCCAGCGCGGAGAAGGGCTCGCGCGCCTGCGGAGGGCGCGTCATCGCGGCGCCGTGGCGCAGGCCCGTCACCAGCAACAGCCCTTGCGACGCGTCCACGAACGCGAAGAGCTTCTCGCGCACCTGCTTGTCGGAGAAGTAGAGAACGGCCTGCACGCCCACCCATCCTGTGGAAGCCCCCGGCGTTTCTCAACCGCCCCCTGCCGGCTTCCGTTGCCTTCCCGGACCTCCATCCCGGGTGTGCCCGGACCCTGAATTCCCGACAACCCGGAGCGATGCGGCTCGACCCCGGGACGGGCTTGCGGAAGAGTCACCCTCTCTTATGCGCTGCTGCCACCGCCACGCCCCCGCCGCCGCCGGGTCCTCCGACCCGCATCCGTTCAGCCTCCCCGGCGCCACCGAGCACTACGCCGCGCCCCGCCCCGTGCGCGCCGAGCACGTGCGCATCGAGCTGGACCTGGACTTCCCCCAGCGCGCCATCACCGGCACCTGCACCACCCGCGTGTCCGCCGTGCGCACCGTGTCCACCGTCACCTTCGACGCGGTGGACCTGGACGTCACCGCCGCCCGCGCCGACGGCGCCCCCGTCCCCTTCTCCAACTCCGGCGCCCACGTGCGCGTGGAACTGCCCCGCCCGCTCGAAGCAGGCCAGGCGTGCGACATCGCGCTCACCTACCGCGCCAGCCCCCGCCGCGGCCTCTACTTCTGGGGCCCCGACGCGGGCTACCCCGACCGCCCGCTCCAGGCCTGGACGCAGGGGCAGGACATCGACGCGCGCTGCTGGTTCCCCTGCCTGGACACCCCCGCGCAGAAGGCCACGTCGGAGGTCATCGCCACCTTCCCCGCGGCCATGACGTCGCTGTCCAACGGCGTGCTCGTCAGCGACGTCACCGAGGCAGGACGCCGCACCCAGCACCACCGCATGGCGCAGCCGCACGCGCCCTACCTCGTCACGCTGGTGGTGGGCGAATTCGACGAGGCCACCGACACCGCCGGCACCACCCCGCTGCGCTACCTCTTCCCCAAGGGCCGCCGCGAGGACGCGCTCCGGTGCGTGGGGCGCACGCCGCAGATGGTCGCCGCCTACGAGGCCATCACCGGTGAGCCCTACCCGTGGAGCGGCTACGCGCAGGTGTTCGTCACCGAGTTCATCCTCGGCGGCATGGAGCACACCACCGCCACCACGCTGGTGGACACGGTGCTGCACGACGCTCGCGCGCACCTGGACTACAACGCCGAGCCGCTCATCTCCCACGAGCTGGCGCACCAGTGGTTCGGCGACCTGCTCACCTGCCGCGACTGGCCCCACGGCTGGCTCAACGAGGGCTTCGCCACCTACTTCGAGGTGCTGTGGAAGGAGCGCGGCGATGACCGCGACGAGGCCGACCACCACCGCACGCTCGACCTGGACGCCTACCTGTCCGAGACGCGCGACCGCTACGCGCGCCCCATCGTCGCGCGGAAGTTCCAGGCCCCCATGGACCTGTTCGACCGCCACCTTTATGAGAAGGGCGCCCTCGTCCTCCACGAGCTGCGCCGCCGCGTGGGCGACGACCTCTTCCTGCGCGCCCTGCGCCACTACGTCGCCCGCCACCGCCACGGCGTGGTGGAGACGGTGGACCTGGCGCGCGCCTTTGAAGAGGCCACCGGCCACAACCTGGACCCCGTCTTCGACCAGTACGTCTTCGCCCCGGGCCATCCGGAGCTGAAGGTGGAGGTCCGCTACGAGGCCGACGACGCCCGCCTGCGCATCGCCGTGCGCCAGGCGCAGCGCACCGACGCGGGCATCCCCGTCTTCCGCCTCCCGCTGGACGTGGTCGTCACCGTGAACGGCCAGGACACGCTCCACCGGTTGGAGCTCACCGAAGCGGAGCACCGCTTCCACCTGCCCTGCCCCGCCGCGCCCTCGCAGGTGCGCGTGGATCCGCGCCGCGACGTGCTGGGCGCGCTGGACGTGGACAAGGCCGTGGGCCTGTGGCGCGAGGAGCTGGCCGCCGCCCCCGAGGCCCGCGCGCGCACGGAGGCCGCGCTCGCGCTGGGCAAGGACGGCGGCCCGCGTTCGGTGGAGGCCCTGGGCCGCGCGCTGGGGGACACCGGCCACTTCTGGGCCACGCGCGCCGCGTGCGCGAAGTCCCTGGGCCGCATCCGCACCCCGGAGGCCCGCGCGCAGCTCCTGGCCGCGCTGGACACCGCGCACCCCCGCGTGCGCCGCGCCGTGGTGGCCGCGCTGGGCGAATTCCGCCACGACGCGCAGGTGGCCGGATACCTGCGCGCGCTCGTGGAGCGGGGAGACGCCAGCTACTTCGTGGAGGCCGAGTCCGCGCGCAGCCTGGGCCGCGTGCGCGCCCCGGACCTGCTGCCCCTGCTGGAGGCCGCCGCCGCGCGTCCCTCGTTCCAGGACGTCATTGGCGCGGCGGCGATGGACGGGCTCGCGGAGACGCAGGAAGCGGCCGCGTTCCCGGTGGCCGTGGCCCGCACCGCGTACGGCCAGCCGGCCTTCCTGCGCCGCGCCGCCGTGAGCGCCGTGGCGAAGCTGGCCGAAGCGGCGAACCGCAAGCGCGAGGCGGTGGACCTCTTCGCCCAGCTGCTGCGAGACCCGCAGTTCCGCGTGCAGCTGGCCGTGTGTGACGCGGCCCCCACCCTGGGCGACCGGCGACTGCTGCCCGCGCTGGAGGGCACCACCTTCAGCGACCCGCGCACCCGCCGCTACGCCCGCGAGGCCGTGCGCTCCCTGCGCGAGGGCGCCCCCCAGGCCCGCGAGGTCGCCTCGCTGCGCGAGGAACTGGACGCGCTCAAGCAGGAGACGCGCACCCTGCGCGAGAAGCTGGAGACGCTCGCGCTCCGCCCGGAAGACCCCGTCCGCAAGCGCGCGGCGAAGCAGGCGAAGAAGGGCCGCACGCCCCCGCCCAAGCGCCGACGGTAGGCCCCCGTCACCGCGGGAGTCCCCTCCC
>NZ_RAWG01000288.1 GCF_003611735.1 Corallococcus sicarius
CCCCCATCAGCGAGCGCACCAGCCCCCGTCCCTACGAGGCGCCCCGCACGCCCACCGAGACGCTGCTCGCGGGCCTCTGGCAGCAGGTGCTGGGCGTGGAGCGCGCGGGCATCACCGACCACTTCTTCGAGCTGGGAGGCCACTCGCTGCTCGCGACGCAAGTCGTGTCGCGGCTGCGCGCCTCGCTGCACGTGGAGCTGCCCCTCCACGCCTTCTTCGACGCGCCCACGCTGGAGGCGCTCGCCGCCCGGGTGGACGCCGCGCGGGACGCGGGGGACTCGAGCCCCGTCGTTCCACCGCTGCTGCCGGTGCCGAGGACGGGCCGCCTGCCGCTGTCCTTCGCCCAGCAGCGGCTGTGGCTGTTGGATCGGCTGGAGCCCGGGAGCAGCGCGTACACCATCCTCGCGGCCCTGCGCCTGATGGGGCCGCTGCATGCGAAGGCGCTGGTGCAGAGCTTCCACGCGCTGCACCAGCGACATGAAACGCTGCGCACCGTGTTCCGCGAGGACGCCGAAGGACCCGTGCAGGTCGTCCTGCCGGAGCTGCCGCCGTCGCTCGCCTTCGTGGACCTGCAGGGCGTGCCGGAGGCGGAGCGCGAACAGGAGGCGCTCGCGCTCGCGGCGGACCAGGCGGAGGTGCCCTTCGACCTGACGCGCGGCCCGCTGGTGCGGGGCCTGCTGGTGCGACTGGGTGCGCAGCACCACCTGCTCGTGGTGACGATGCACCACATCATCTCCGACGGTTGGTCCTCCGCTGTGCTCACCCGCGAGCTGTCCTCGCTCTACGAGGCCTTCTCCACGAAGCAGACGCCGTCGCTCCCCGCGCTCCCGCTTCAATACGTGGACTACACCGTGTGGCAGCGCGCGTGGCTGCGGGACGAGGTCCTGGAGTCACAACTGGGATACTGGCGTCACCAGCTTGCGGGAGCGCCCGTCGCGCTGGAGCTGCCCACGGACAAGCCGCGTCCGTCCGTGCAGACCTTCCGGGGCGGCCGAGTGCCGGTGCGCCTGGGCACCGTGCTGTCGGAGTCGGTGAAGGCGCTGGGCCACCGCGAGGGAGTCACGCCCTTCATGGTGTTGCTCGCGGGCTTCCAGGCGCTCCTGTCGCGCCTCAGCGGGCAGGACGAGGTGGTGGTGGGCTCGCCCATCGCGGGGCGGCCCGCGCCGGAATTGGAGGACATGCTTGGCTGCTTCGTGAACACGCTCGCGCTGCGCACCCGCGTGGCGACAGGCGACAGCTTCCACGCGCTCCTGGGCCGCGTGCGCGAGGTGACGCTCGGGGCGTATGCGCACCAGGACGTGCCCTTCGACAGGGTGGTGGAGGCCGTGCGTCCCGCGCGGGACGCGGGCCGCTCGCCGCTGTTCCAGGTGCTGTTCGTCCTGGAGAACGCGCCGGTGTCCCAGCCCATGGGCCCCGGGCTGTCCCTGCGCTTCGTGGACGTAGAGCGCCAGTCCGCCAAGTTCGACCTGACGCTGGCCCTCTGGGAGGAGGCGGAAGCGGGCCTCACCGGCGTGCTGGAGTACAACAGCGACCTCTTCGAGCCCGCCACCGCCACGCGCTGGGCCGAACACCTGCGCTCGCTCCTGGAGCAGGCGGTAGCCGCCCCCGAAGCCCCGCTGTCCCGGCTGCGCCTGGGCCCCGCGCCCGGCGACCTGCTGGTGCCCTTGCAGCCTGAAGGCACGCGCACGCCCTTCTTCTGCGTGCATGCCATTGGCGGCACCGTGTGGGGCTACGCGGAGCTGGCGCGGCAGCTGGGCACGGAGCAGCCCTTCCACGGGCTCCAGGCCCCGGGGTTGGAGAATGGCCAGGGCGCGGTGGACTCGCTGGAGGACCTGGCGGCGCTGCACCTGGAGGCCGTGCGCAGCGTGCAGCCCCACGGCCCCTACCGCCTGGGCGGCTGGTCCATGGGCGCCGTCGTCGCCTTCGAGATGGCGCGCCAACTCCTGGAGCGCGGCGAAGAGGTGGAGCGGCTCGTCTTCATCGAGCCCAGCCCCACGTCCTACGCGCAGGGCATGCCCATGGAAGACGCCGCGACGCTGGGCCAGCTCTTCACCGTGAACCTGGCCCACACCACCGGCCTGTCGGAGGAGCTGCCGGCGCACGTGCCCGCAGGGGACGCGGCGAAGCTGCTGCCGCACCTGCTCGAAGAAGGCCAGCGCGCGGGCGCCTTCGGTCCCGAGGTGAACCTCGCCTGGCTCCAGCGACGCCAGCGCGTGTTCAACGCCTGCATCAGTGCGCTCTCCGGCCACGTCCTGCAGCCGCTGCGGCTGCCCGTGCTGATGCTGCGCGGCACCGAGGCCAACGTGGACGAGGGGGGCGACCGCACCCGGGGCTGGGCGGCGCTGACGGATGGCATCGAGGTGGTGGACGTGCCCGGCACGCACTACTCCGTGCTCCAGCCGCCGCAGGTGGAGTCCCTGGGCCGGGCCGTGTCCCGCTACCTGGACGCCCCACCGCTCACGACCGCTTCAGGTCAGCGGGAGGCGGAGCCGGATGCGACCTCCGCCGTGGGCTCACGCCGTTAGAACTCCCCTGAAGCCATCCCTCCTGACTCTCCCCCCACCGTTTCCCTCCGGAGCCACGTCATGAAAACCCTCCACATGTTGTCCGCCTGTCTCGCGCTCACCGCGTGCGCCAGCCAGAACCCCGCCGCGCAAACGTCCACCGTCGCAGCGGCGTCCGCCGTGAAGCTCTACGCCATCGACTGCGGCCGCGTGCAGGCCACCGACTTCGGCTCCATGGCGGACGATGGCTCGATGAAGGGCATCGGCGGCGAGGGCGTCAATCCGTGCTACCTGATCCGCCATCCGAAGGGCGACCTGCTCTGGGATACCGGCTTCTCCGAGGCCATCGCGGACATGCCGGGCGGCCTGCAGCCCCAGGGCGCGCCGATGCGCTTCCAGGTCCCCAAGAAGCTCACCGTCCAACTGGGTGAGCTCGGGTTGGCCCCCGCCGACATCGACTTCCTGTCGTTCTCACACATGCACTTCGACCACGCGGGCAACGCCAACCTGTTCGCCAGCGCGAAGTGGATCGTGGACGCGGAGGAGCTCGCGGCGGCGTTCTCCGAAACGGCCCACCGGCGTGACGAGGTCCCCCACTACAGCGCCCTGGAACACGTGAAGCCCGTGGTCATCGAAGGCGACGGCGCCTACGACGTGTTCGGCGACGGCACCGTGACCATCCATCAGGCCCCCGGACACACGCCCGGACACACCGTGCTGCTGCTGAAGACGGCGAAGTCCGGCGCCTTCCTGCTCGCGGGAGACCTGTGGCCGCTGCGCGAGTCGCGCGAGCGGCAGCTGGTGCCTGTCTACAACAGCGACCGCGCACAGACGCTCGAGTCGATGCGCCGCGTGGAGGCGCTGGCGAAGGAGTCCAACGCCCGCGTCATCCGCCAGCACGTGCCCGAGGACTTCGCCGCGCTGCCGGCGTTCCCCGCGCCGCTGGAGTAGGCGTCAGGGCCCGGGGCTACGGGCCTGCGCGGAGCGCGTGGGGCGCAGGTGCACCGGCGGCGACTCGGGGGCAGGGAGGATCCACGGCTTGGGTCCCAGCCCGTCCTCCTGTCGCGCCAGGTCCACCGTGGGGTCCACCAGCGGCTCCGACAGCCGGCCGTTGAGAGACACCCGCACGTCCGCCCGCACCTCCACGGGGTGCTGCGTCTTCGCCTCGAAGTCCCGCGCGATGCGGTGGGCCAGTTGCAGGATGAGGTCCGGCTGCACCGCCATCTCCCGCTCCTGCAACCGCGTGAGGTACTGGCCGGGCGACACGTGCCACTGCCGGCCGGTGACGCTGTCGCGCACCATGAACGTCGCGCTGCCGTTCTTCTCGCGCGTCATCACCCGCCAGGAGAAGCGCATCCCCTGCTCGTGCCAGAGCACGTTGCCGCCATACGCATGCGTGCGCAGCGGCAGCAACACCTGGAGGAGCACGTAGACGCCCGCCACGCCCAGCGCCACCCGCCCCTTCCAACCGGGCACGCGGACCTCCGCTGAAGAGGGCGGCGTGACGCCGCGCCACGGCAGGCGGCGCACGCGGGCCCAGAGCGCGCGCGGCCACGACGGGTCGAAGAACACCAGCGCCCCCGTCACCATGATGAAGGGGAACATCCCGATGGGGAACAGCGCGAACGTCACCGCGTGGAAGCCCAGCACCACGACGTAGGCGAACGGACGCGCGCGGCGCCACAGCAGGAACAGCACGATGGTGGTGTCGAACAGCATCCCGCCCCACGCCGCCGCGTAGGCCATCCAGCGCTGCTCCAACAGCGGCCCCACCCACGGCAGCCCCGTGCGCGCGGCCAGCCAGATGTTGAGCGGCTGCGCGTGTACCAGCCAGTCGGAGGTGAGCTTCGCCAGCCCCGCGAACACGTAGACCACCGCCACCTGGAAGCGCAGCAGCAGCGTGCACCACGCGGGCAGCGTGTCGCGCCGCAGCGCGGGCCTCCACCACGCGTCCACGGAGAAGGCCCGGTGCGCCGGCACGAAGCACAAGAGCAGCAGCAGCAGGCTCACCAGGTAGTAGTGGTTGAGGTAGTTCGTCACGTCCAGGAGCTGCACGTAGGCGAACAGCGCGAACAGCAGCACCACCGTCACCCGGTAGAACAGCCCCACCATCAGCAGCACGCCCAGCACGCCCAGCGCCACGAAGAGCGCGGGCAGCCCCGCGTCGGGGAGCGGCGGCACCCAGCCGAACCCCCAGTAGGTGAAGCGGAACTTCGGCTGCGCGAACAGCACGCCCACCCAGCCGTAGGCCAGGAAGCGCACCGCCGATACTGTGATGAGCAGCCCCAGCGCCACCCGGAACGCCGCCAGCGAGGCGATGTCCCGGGGCTCAAGCAGCCACGCCCACAGCCGTGGCCACGGACGCGAGGACACGGGGTCCCCGCTTCCGGCGGACTCAGTCATTGTCTCCCTCGAGGCCCGCGGGCGGCTCCAGGTCCAGCGTGGTGATGAAGTCCGTCTTCAGCACGTCCGTGATGCCCTTGAAGTCGTCGTAGACGCGCTGCACGGACGGCTTGTCCTGGGCCAGCGCCTCCTTGAGGTCCGCCTCCTCCACCGCGGCCAGCGCCGCTTCGGCCTCCACCACCTGCTGGCGAAGCCGCGTGGCCACGCCCTCCGCACCCGCCGCCACCAGCACGTCGTCGAAGCCCGGCCCCGCGTGGTCCGCGCCGCAGCCCTCCACGATGCGGCGGAAGCCCACCAGGTTCTGGCGCAGGTTCTGCTTGGAGCGGCCCGCGAACTGCGACTCCAGCAGCTCCGGGCAGGTGTCCGACGCGCAGTCGCGCAGCGCCAGCGGCCGGGCCAGCTTCTGGTCCTTGCCCTCGCGCTCCACGTAGAACAGCGCGTCGCTCAGCGTGTTGAGCGCCACCTGCGTGGACGGAAACACCGCGTTGCCCGCGCCCGCCGTCGCCAGCGTCTTCTGGAAGTTCCCGCCCTCCGGCGCCCACGCGTCCACCAGCGATTGCGCGCGCGTGCGCACGTCCGCCGCCACCACCGCCGCGTACGCCCGCTTGCGCGCCGCCCGGTCCTCCGGCGTCAGCGCCGCCCACGTCCCCTGCGCCACGATGGGGGAGTTGGCGCCGCACGCCGTGTCCGCGCCCTCGTGGAAGAGCAGGTACTCCAGCGCCAGGAACCCGCGCCGCGTCACCAGGCTGGAGGAGAAGCTGGACGACTCGTAGCCCTTCGACACGAGCTGCTCCTCCACGGAGCACCGGTTGCTCAGCGGGAACGAATAGATGTTGTCGCGAAGCTCCCCGCCGCCCGGGCTGCTGCGCGGCGCCGCCGGCCCCACCTGCATCACCTCCGCCACCTGCCAGACGTCCATCGCCTCGTGGAACGCCGCGCGCGCCGCCGCCACGCTCGCCGCGTCCGGCGCATCCCGCAGCGTCACCGTCGCCGCCTGCAACGCCGTGGCCTTCGGCAGGAAGTCGCGCGCCGTCGTCAGCATGCACGCGCCCGCCGCGCTCAACAGCTCCGCTCGCACGTCCGGCCCCTCCGTGGGCGGCGGATCCACCGGCTTGGGCTTGCTGTCGCTGCACGCCACGCACAGCACCGCGGTGAACGCCATGGCCCTGACTCCCCAACGGGAGCCCACATCCGGACGGGTTCGCGAGATCATGCCCTCCGGATTATCAATCAGTGTTGAGACTGACAATCATTCTCGAAGCGACAGTCCCGTCGGTGTATCGGCCGACACCTTGACTTCACGCATCCCCCCGGTCTACGCAGACGCCCCGTTTACATGGCTGAATTTGATAATCGTTTTCATTTTCCGCCACGAAACACCCGAGGGGAAACCATGTCGATTCAGGGGAAGCACCGGAGCCTCAAGAAGCTGTTGCCAGGCATGCTGGTCGTTGGCATCGCGATGACCTCGCTGGGCGGCTGCGGTGATGACGAGCCCACCCCCACGCCGGACGCGGGCACCACGGTGGACGCGGGCACGGACACGGACGCTGGCACGGACGCTGGCACGCCTCCCGCGCCGGACTCGGACCTGGCGTTCGTGCGGCTCAACACCGACGGTACGGTGGACAACACGTTCGGCGCGAGCGGCAACGGCATCGCGCGGCTGAACCTGGGCGCGGGCGCCGGCAATGCGCGCGACTCCATGTGGAGCATCGACCGCGACACGCAGGACCGGCTGGTGGTGTTCGCCACCAAGAAGGCGGACGGCACCCGCACGGACACCGACCGCGTGGTCGCCCGGCTGACCGCGGGCGGCGCGCTGGACGAGACCTTCAACGCGGCCAGCACGCGCAAGGGCATGTACGTGCTGGACATCGGCGGCCTGGGTGACTCGGCCCGCCACGGCTTCGTGCAGGCGGACGGGAAGATCCTCTCCGCCGGCTACCTGAACCAGCCCTCGGGCGTGGGCTCGCAGAGCGCGCACCGCGTCGTGATGGTGCGCCTGAACGACACGGGCGCGGTGGACGCCACGTTCGGCGCCAAGGGCGTGCTGAACTCGGCGCCGTTCGCCACGAACGACCCGACGAAGGAGTGGGGCATCTCCGAGGCCTACGCCGCCGCCCGTCAGTCCACGGGCGCCTACGTCACCACCGGCTACGGCCGCGCGGCGGGCGTGGCGGGCACCACGGTGGACATCGTCTCCTTCCGCTACAGCGCGGAGGGCGTGCTCGACTCCACGTACGGCACCAACGGCGCGTTCATCCTGAACCTGACCGGCGAAAACGACCGCGGCCGTGACGCGGTGGCCCTCAAGGACGACAGCATCTTCATGGTGGGCAGCGGCACCCCCGCCAAGGACAGCATCGACGCCTTGGCGGTGCACGTGACCGCGAACGGCCAGCCGGCCACGGTGGCGGGCTTCACCGAGGGCTACAAGCGGTACGACTTCGACCGCCCGGACGAGGCCTTCTTCGACGTGGCGGCCTTCGACACGGGCAGCGGGGAGTACGTCGCGGCCGTCGGCTACAGCGCGAAGGTGGGCGAGGACGACGACTCCATCCTGCTCATCCGCAACGTCACCACCGGCCAGGAGTTCTCCGGCGTGGTGCCCTTCTCCGACGCGGCCAACGACCGCGCCTGGGGTGTGACCTTCGGCCTGGACGGCAAGGTGTACGCCACGGGCTTCGTCACCGAGGGCGGGGACAACCGCTTCGCCATCGCGCGCTTCAACCTGGACGGCACGCGCGACACCACGTTCGGTGCGGGTGGCATCGTCACGGTGAACGTCATCACCGGCAAGCTGGATGAGGCCGCACGCGCCGTCGTCGTCCAGTCCGACGGGAAGATCGTCATCGCGGGCGCCGCCGAAGCACAGTAGATCCCGCTGCGGTCGCGGCAGGCGGCGGTCTTCCGACGCTGACGGGGACACCCTTCGTCCCCTGTCGGCCCGGTCGACCGCCGCGCTTCTTCGTACGTACGTTCGTTCCTCCGGGAGTCTTCGTCGTCATGGGTGCACGGACCTGGGCAGTCGCGGTGGTTTCCTTCGTCGTCTCCTCGTCGGCCCCGGCCCAGACGCCCCCGCCGTCCCAGGACGCGCCCCCGTCGTCAGCGGAGACGGCGCCACTCCCAGCGCCCGCGGTCCCGCCAGTCTCCGAACCCGCCCCCGAGCCAGCAGCCGCACAGCCCGTTGCCGAGCCGGTCGCCGCGCCCGCCGAGCCGCTCCAGGCGAGCACGCCGCCAGAGCCCGGCACGGAGCCCGCCGCGCCCGTGGCCTCCGACGCGCCCGTCGCGGAGACGGCGCCCGCTGATTCGCGCAGGTTCGAGAGCGTGGTGGTGGGCACGTCCGAGGCGAAGACGAGCGGCTCCATCCACATCCTCAAGCCGGAGAAGCTCCAGCGCTACGAGTTGGACGACCCCCAGGCCATCCTCCAGTCCGTGCCGGGCGTGTACGGCCGGGGCGAGGACGGCTTCGGCCTGCGGCCCAACCTGGGCCTGCGCGGCGTCAACCCGGACCGCAGCAAGAAGGTCACGCTGTTGGAGGACGGCATCCTCTTCGGGCCGGCGCCCTACTCCGCGCCCGCCGCGTACTACTTCCCCCTGATGACGCGCATGCAGTCGGTGCGCGTGCTCAAGGGGCCGTCCTCCGTGCAGCAGGGCCCGCAGACGGTGGGCGGCTCGGTGGACCTCATCACCCGGGACATCCCGGCGCAGGAGTCGTTCGGCCTGGACCTGGCGGGCGGCCAGTACGGCTACGGCAAGGCGCACGGCTCCTTTGGCGCGAGCACGGAGCGCGCGGGCTTCCTCGTCGAAGGCATCCACCTGCGCAGCAGCGGATTCAAGGAGCTGGATGGCAGCGACGCGTCCACTGGCTTCCATCGCAACGAGTGGATGGCCAAGGCGCGCTACCGGCTGGTGCCGGACGGCGAGCTGCGCCAGACGCTCCAGCTCAAGCTGGGCTACTCCGACGAGGGCTCCAACGAGACGTACCTGGGCCTGTCCGACGCGGACTTCGCCGCGAACCCGCTGCGCCGCTACAAGGCCAGCCAGTTCGACCACATGCAGTGGCACCGCACCCAGGCGGTCCTCAGCCACGTGCTGGAGGGGCGCGACCTCGCGGTGACGACGTCGCTCTACCGCCACGACCTGGACCGCGCCTGGCGCAAGGTGAACGGCTTCCGGGGCACGTCCATCTCCGACGTGCTCGCGGACCCCACGAGCGCGCGCAACGCCATCTACTACGGCGTGCTGACGGGGGAGCTGGACTCGTCCACGCCGGGCGAAACCATTCTCATCGGGCCCAACCACCGCGTCTTCGTGAGCCAGGGCCTCCAGAGCATCGCCCGCTGGACGACGACCACGGGCCCGCTGTCACACAACGCCGAGTTCGGCGTGCGCTACCACTACGACAGCATCACCCGCCGCCACACGCAGGACGGCTTCCTCATGGTGGGCGGGGAGCTGGTGGCCGAAGGCGGAGAGACGCAGCTCACCGCCGACAACAAGGACTCCACGCACGCGCTCGCGCTGCACGCGACGGACGCCATCGCCTGGGGCCCGCTGGTGGTGACGCCGGGCGTGCGCCTGGAGGTCATCCGCTCCACGTCCACGGACCGGCTCGCGGGCACGACGGACCAGGGCTCGCTGGAGGCGCTGATGCCGGGCGTGGGCGTCTACGGCGCGCTCACCCCCACGCTGGGCCTGTTCGCGGGCACGTACCGCGGCTTCTCCCCGCCCGCGCCGGGCCAGCCCCAGGCGGTGTCCGCGGAGAAGAGCCTCAACTCGGAGGCCGGCGCCCGCTGGTCGCGCCGTGGCGAGCGCTTCGAAGTCGTGGGCTTCTTCAACGACTACTCCAACCTCACCGACGTCTGCACCTTCTCCAACGGCTGTCTGGACGACAACCTGGACCGGCAGGTGGACGCGGGCGAGGCGCACATCTACGGCCTGGAGGCCTTCGCGGAGAAGACCTTCCGTCCGGGCGGCGGCATCACCTTCCCGCTGACGGTGGCGTACACCTTCACGCGCACGAAGCTGCTGGAGGACTTCCGCTCGTCGGATCCGCAGTTCGGCAACGTGACCGCGGGGGATGAGCTGCCGTACGTGCCCCGGCACCAGCTCTTCGCCTCGCTGGGCGTGGAGGGCGCCCGCTGGGGCGCCTTCATCAGCACCACGTACCTGTCGAGCATGCGCGAGGAGGCGGGCCAGGGAGAGATTCCCGAGGGCTTGAAGACGGGCGCCCTGCTGACGTTCGACGTGAACGCCAGCTGGAACGTCACCCGCTGGGGCCAGCTCTACGTGAGCGGCCGCAACCTGCTGGACGAGGCGGTCATCGTCGGACGCCGTCCCTACGGCGCCCGCCCCAACGCGCCGCGCACGCTGCTCGGCGGGCTCAAGATCCAGCTCTAGCAGGCTGTTTGGGGCGCGCTCAGTATTCCTTCAGGAGTGCGCCGGCCGTCGTGAGGCCCAGCCTCTTGAACAGCGCTGAGAGCTTCGCCTTCGGGATCAGCTTCTTCGCGGCCGCCTCGATACGGAGGAGCGAAAAAGCGAGATGATCCAGCGAGGTGAAGGCCGGCGCGACAGAGCCTTCCTCGTGCGCGTAGCGGACGACTTCTCCCGTGGTGACGTCGAGAAGGAACATCTCGCCGGAGCCGTCGCTCGCGATGCCGACGTACTTGTCGTCACTTGCACCGTACAGCTCCTCCTTCTTGCAGTCGAAGCCGTAGCTGTCGAAGTCGAAGGCCAGGGTCATCGACGGCACCCCACCGCCCATCACCACGGCGTCCAGCGCGCGACCCGCGGGAACGGCGCGAACCTTCTCGCTGCCGGGCTTCGACACGCGAGGCGCCTTCGGGAAGAAGCGCGCCGCGTCCGCCGCGAAGTCGCCGCGCTCGATGTAGCCGGCCAGGGTGCTCGCCTCCGCGGCTTCACCCCACTCGGTGAGCGGGGTCTTGCTCACCTCGAGCGGCGTGCCCTCCTTGTCAAAGTACGTCGTGCTCTTCAGCTTGCCCTTGACGAAGACCGCCGTCAGGCGATGGGGCCATGGCTTCGGAACCTTGAAGACCTTGTGAAGGAGCTTGGTTCCGGCGTACTCGAACAGCGCACCTTCCACCGGACCGACTTTCCACTCGACGGCGCCGTCAATCACGCCCTCACGCAGCTCGACCCGCAGCGTGTCCGGGAAGTCGAAGCCGGGGCGGAAGCGCACCTCGACCAGCGCACCGTCCGCGAACGTCGCGATCATCGTGTGGTTCGGCCCCTTCGGCAGGCCGAGCGCCGCCTGCATGGCCACGCGCGGCGCATGCTCGGACATCTGGTGGATGCCGAGCGACCACTTGATCTCTCCATCGAGCTTGCCGTCCTTGCGCGTGGCATCGAGCAGCAGGAGGCCCGACGGATGGATCCACAGGCGCTCGCGCGAATCGTTGGGGCCTCCGTCTCGCCAGAGGTTGGCGTCGGCGTCGAAGGTGGCTTCGGGAGGTACGCTTTGGGGTCGCAGGTCGGTCGTCACGGTGGCGAACCCTACCTGCGGCATCCCTCGGTTCCAGTTTCCCCTCGGAGCGGCTGCCGCGCCGTTGGCCTGTCAGGCCGGCCCTACTTCACGGCCACCTGACGGCGCGGGGGCTGCGCCACCGGCTGATGCGGCAGCGTCTGCGCGGAGGCCTTCGCGCTCGCGAGGGTGTCGGTGGTGGGCGCGACGCTGGTGTCCGTGAGGGGGTTGCCGCTGCTGTCCGTGTAGACGCCGTCCGGGAAGGTGCCGACGAAGACCTGCGGCGGCACCACGGCCAGCGCCTGCGTGAGCACGGAGAGGTAGTTGTCCATCTCGTGCCGGATGGTCGCCTCCTGCGTGCTGGTGTCTCCGAGCGTGTTGTAGAAGAGCACGGAGAACTCCTCGCCCACCTGCCCGTAGCGGACCGCGGGCGGCAGCGTGGGCACCACGTCGTACTGGTTGACGACACGCACCGTCACCGGATTCGTGACGTACTTCGCATAGGCCGTCCCCCAGGAGTCGGTGAGCCCCGCCTTCGGCGCCGCGAAGCTGACGGTGGTGGCGCTCAGCGACGGCAGGCTCACCGCCAGGTCCAACGCCAGCAGCTCCGCGAGCCCGCCGCCCAGGCTGTGGCCCGTCACGTAGAGCTTCTGGATGTTGTTCGCCTCAAGCCACGCGAACACCTGCGCCTGCATCGACTGCGTCACCGAGCCGCCCGTCCCGGTGTAGATGCTCCAGAACCCGCCGTGCACCTGCGGCACGGGGGACAGCGTCGCGTTGTTGAACGGCACGAAGGACGTGGTGGCGTACTCCTCGTCCGCGCGCACGTCGGCGGCCGTCACCGTCCCGCGCAGCGCCAGCATCGCCGTGCTCGCATCGCCGGCGGCCAGGTACCAGAGGCCAAACATCTCCGGGGCACCGCCCTTCTGCGGCACCCACACGGTGAGGGTGTCCTTCTGCGTCCAGCCGTTGACCGCCGGAACGGATTTGCCGTTGAAGGAGTCGTAGGCCGCGACCACACCCTGCCCCATCGGCAACACCACGCTGGCATCCAGCACGGGCTGCGGCGGCGTCGGGTTGATGGGGCCGGCGGACTGCGGACGGGGGGCGGCGGCGGTCGAGGTCGTCATGGGCACTCCCTGGGAAGGTGATGCCCGGGCCCTTGTGCAGCGCCCGTGCCGTGACGCCCTCCCCTCGG
>NZ_RAWG01000289.1 GCF_003611735.1 Corallococcus sicarius
ACCGCCCGGCCTCCCTCCGCCTCGCACCGGCCAACCCCGCCGCATTTCCAGCGGGAATCTCTCCGGAATTCCCGAACCAATCCCTGGATAACCCCTGATTTTCACGGCTCTTTCCTGAAATGAAGTCAAGAAATGTAGGTGGCCAGCAACTTCAACCCACAGCTAACGACAACACCTTCAAAGGTTTTACTTCGCAGCTGCCGCCCCTACTCAACCCCTCTTGTAGGAGTACCCCCATGGTTGGCTCTTCCAAGCTGTCCTCGGTGTCGTCGTCGGCGTTCCGCGGTTCGCTGGGCTCCATTGGTCCGACGGGGGGCATTGGCGCCCAGACGCCGCCGGTGGGGAAGTCGGGTGGGGTCGACGCGCTGTCGGCGCTGAGCCAGAACCCCATCATCCGGTCGCTGGCGGGTGAGAGCGGCTTCGACAGCGTGGGCAAGAGCGGATCGGCGCAGAAGGTGGGCGCGCAGGACGGGACGAAGCAGGCGGGCCTCCAGCAGCTGGTGGACACGCTCAAGCAGCTGGTGAAGGTGCTGGAGACGCTGGCGGGCCAGAAGGCGGGCGAGGCGGGCAAGGGCGGCGAGGCCGGTGAGGCGAAGGCCGAGGGCGCGGGCGGGGCGGAGCAGGCGGCTCCCCCGGAGCAGGCGCAGGAGGCCAAGGGCGCCGAGGGCAGCTCCGGCGCGGGCGGCATCGCCGAGGACGACGACGAGAAGGACCCCATCAAGAAGCTGATGAAGGCCCTGCAGCAGATCACGCAGATGATTGGCCAGCTCCAACAGGCGATGGGCGCCCAGGGCGGCGCGCCGGTCGGTGCGAGCGGTGGCGCGGCGCCCGTGGGCGGCGCGGCCTGAGCTTCCGCGGTCTCCCCCTGACGTTGAACGGCCCGTTCCCCGCTTGTCGGAGGACGGGCCGTCGTCGTTTCCAGCCGGGAGCCCTGAAGCGGATCAGCTCCGGATGAAGCCGCGCTTGAGCAGCTCCAATTCCTGACGGAGCTGCTGGGTCCTCTCCGTGGGCGCCACGTCCGTGCCGCCCTGCTGCTGCAACATCCCGGAGAGCTGCGAGCGGACGGCCTCCACGAGCAGCGCCGACGTAGGCGCCAGGTGCGCGGGGAGCTGACGGGTCAGCTCCTCCAGCGTCTCGCGCAGCGCGACGGTCATGCGGCCCACCTCGTCCTCCAACTGCGCACGGGACAACCGGCCCGGCTGCTGCGCGGCCTGGGTCAACGCCTGGAGCGACTTGAGCAACGTGTCCAGATCCTGCGCCATGTCCGTGCTCCTCGCGGGGGCTGCGCCCGACGGACGCGGAGCCTAGCGCGGCCTCCGGCCTCGCCAAAGACAACCCCTGTGCTGGCGCCAAGGAACATGGACGGCCAACCCCGAGGAAGTCCTGCAGTGCCCCTAATTCGCGGGGCAAGCAAGCCTGCCCGACCACCTGCCCTTCATCCGGGCGGGCCGATGCGCCTTCACGTCGCAGGCGGACCATCGGGCGCCAGATTTGAGGCGGAACGGATTGGCACCCCATCCGTGGCGACATACCGTTCAAAACATGCAGATAGAGGCATCGACGATCGAACCTTCGTCGATACCGCGAGAGGTGCCGTGGACACCTTGACGCCGCTGGAACGTAGCGAGCGCATGTCCCGCGTGAAGGCGCGGGACACGAAGCCGGAGTTCGCGGTTCGCCGGATGGTGAGCGCGCTCGGACACCGTTACAGGCTCCAGTACGGCAAGGTCCCAGGCCGTCCAGACCTTGCCTTCCCAGGACGGCGCAAGGCCATCTTCGTGCACGGCTGTTTCTGGCACAGGCATCCCGACCCGGCATGCCCACTGGCGCGGCTTCCCAAATCCCGCCTCGATTTCTGGCTTCCCAAGCTGGAGGCGAACCGTGCACGAGACCTCGCGAAGCGCGCACAACTCGAGCAACTGGGATGGTCGGTCCTGGAGATCTGGGAGTGCGAACTCGCGCGCGAACCCGGGCCGCTGACAGAACGTCTTCAGGCTTTCCTCAAGGCCCCCCCCCTGGTCAACAGTGAAGAACGTGAATCGGGGCAACCGCGTGGCGTTCGCGCGAAGTAGGGGCTCCGACGCCGCGTCGTGGGAATATCCGTTTCGGCGCGCACTCTGAGGCCTGGATCGTTCCCGCGACGAGGAGCCGGCCAGCGACGAGGAAATGGCGTCAGCCCGGGTTCCGCGATAGCACGGCCCCAGGTATCGAGGGCTCGCACGTCAGCCCTGGCTGGTAATGGACCCACTCATGGACTCAATCGAGTTGTTCACAGGCGCGGGTGGCCTGGCTCTGGGGACGCACCTGGCGGGATTCCACCATCGCGGCCTGATGGAATGGAACGACGATGCTTGCGACACGCTTCGTCGCAACGCGAAGGTCAACGCGCTGCCTGGGATCAGCGATTGGCGGGTGCATCAGGCCGACGTGCGGCTTCTCTCCTTCGACATCTTCGGCCCGGTGGACCTCGTCGCCGGAGGGCCACCGTGTCAGCCCTTCAGTCTTGGGGGCAAGCACCGCGCCCAGGACGACAGCCGCAACATGTTCCCCGAGTTCGTCCGCGCCGTGCGCGAACTACGCCCCCGCGCCTTCATCCTGGAGAATGTGAAGGGACTGCTGCGGCAGAGCTTCAGCAACTACTTCGAGTACATCAAGCTCCAGCTGGAATACCCGAGCGTCACCAAGAAACGCGATGAGGAATGGACCGACCATCGCAATCGCCTGGAGGACGTGAAGACGCGAGGCCGCCCTCAAGCCCTCAAGTACAACGTCATCTCCGAGCTGTTGAACGCGGCCGACTATGGGGTCCCCCAGACACGCGAGCGGGTCTTCATCGTGGGCTTCCGTGCCGACACCGGGCTGGAGTGGCACTTCCCCGAGCCGACGCACAGCATGGACGCGCTGAAGTGGGATCAGTTCGTCACCGGCGACTACTGGAAGCGCCACCGGCTCCGCGCACCACGTACCAAGCCGATCAGCCTCGGCGTGAAGCTGAGCGACCTGGAAAAAGGCGCGCCCTTGAAGACGAAGCCCTGGCGCACGGTACGCGACGCCATCGCCGACCTGCCTGAGCCTATCGAGGGACGCGACGCGAAGGAGTTCACCAACCATCGGCTCAACGTCGGGGCCAGGGCGTATCCAGGGCATACGGGCAGCCCTATCGACCTTCCCTCGAAGACACTGAAGGCGGGTGTCCACGGCGTACCCGGCGGAGAGAACATGCTGGCGTACCCGGATGGCACGGTCCGGTATCTCACCGTACGCGAGGCGGCTCGCGTCCAGACCTTCCCGGATACCTGGCGCTTCGAGGGTTCGTGGTCGGAGGCCATGCGGCAGCTAGGCAACGCCGTCCCTGTCGAACTCGCTGCGGTGGTTGCCAACAGCGTCGCGGCGAAGCTGAAGGCCAGCGATGAGCACTGAAGAGAACAACCCTATCGACTACGCCAGCCTGCTCCCCTGACGAGTGACATAAAAGTCCATTGCTCTACCCGAGAGGCGTTATCGAAGTAGCACCGTCGCGGCCATCCTAGCTCCAGAGCGGGCCGGGCGTGCTCCGTCACGACAGGAGTTAAGAAACTTTCTAGACTCCCTAGATAGTCGGGTTGAAATGGTTCCGTGACCACGCGCACGAGAAAAAGCAAGGCGAACTCCAAGAATCCAGAGGCCATCCTTGAGGACGACCTCAGGCGGCTCCGAACAAGATTAGACGCAATTGCCGCGCCGCTTATCGAGCAGGCAAGAACTCGCTTAAGAGCCAAGCTGATCGCACCGCTTGGCGACCTTGCAATCAGAGTCAACGCTCTCGATCCAATCAGGGAGCCCGCCCAAGTCTTTGATCCAGCGCGGCCATCAACGGCGGGCCGACTTGTCGCACTTGCACTACTCGCTCAACCCAAATATCCCCTAGCTGACATAGCTCGATTTTACGGTTCGGGTGTCTATGCCATTTACTACAAAGGCATCCATCCAGCATACCAAGCCATCAGCCAGACAGAAACACCCATCTACATAGGCAAGGCAGATCCTCAATCCAGCGAAGCTGACACACCACGGGACCAAGGAGACCGCCTATCTGGCCGACTAAGAGACCATAGGAAGTCAATCAGGACAGTCCAAGAGTATGCAGAGCCTCAGAATCTTCCAAATCCACTAAAGATACATGACTTTGAGTATCGTCGACTGGTCGTTGCAAGCAACGCACAAATGGCGGCCGAACGATACCTGATAAAGATATTCAAGCCAGTCTGGAATGACGAATTCAAAATCTGCTGGGGTATCAGCAAACACGGCGACGCAGCTTCCACTCGTTCAAACAAGCGGTCACCATGGGACACAATGCACCCAGGACGCCTTTGGGCGCTCGATGAGAAGTTAAAGGACAAGAAATCCGCTGCCCAGATCGTGGACGATATCAAGCGCCATCTGGAAACAAATGTTCCGATTATGGACCAGCAGCAAATCATGAACCAGTTCTTGAAAGATTTTATCCAAGAGCCACCGACCCGTGCAGATGAAGACCCAGTCAGCGCTATTGAATTAGACAAGGATTGACGTGCGCACAGCGGGTCCAGCGAAACGGAATCGACTCGCTCTTCGTTGTCCGACGTACTGACTGCTCGCAACCTACTGCGTCCCCATCTTGGGCCCCATACTTCTTCATCAGGAAGAACACACCCAAGAAACAAACCTTTGCGCGATACCACTGCGGATCGCAGCTCAACCCAGCGATCAAACCGTCGCGGCCTCCGGCCTCAGTGCACCGGCGCGGGCTGGGCCACCGGCAGCGCGGGAGCCGCCGTGACGACGGGCAGGGACGGGCCCTGGTCCAGGGCCGGCATCCGGGGCGCCACCTTGCCGGTGATGAGCCGCATGTCCCGGCCGCCCTGGGTGAAGAACGTGTAGCCCCAGTTGAGCATCACCGACAGCCGGTTGCGGAAGCCAATCAGGTAGGCGATGTGCACGCCCGCCCAGACCATCCACGCGGCCCTGCCGGTCATGCGCCACTTGTCGAAGAGCATGCCCACCGCGTAGCCGCGGCCAATCACGGCGAAGCTGCCCTTGTCGTGGTAGCGGAACGGCTGAAGCGGCTTCTGCCGCAGCCGGGCGCGCACCGTCTTCGCCACGTGCCGCCCCATCTGCATCGCCGCCGGCGCGATGCCCGGCACCGGCTTCCCATTCTCCTGCGCCACCGCCGCCACGTCGCCAATCACATACACGTCATTGTGCCCCGGCACGGTCAGCTGCGGCGTCACCATCACCCGCCCCGCGCGGTCCAGCGGCACGTCCAGCGAGCGCACCAGCGGCGACGCCGCCACGCCCGCGCCCCACATCACCGTGCGCGTGGGAATGCGCTCCTCCCCCACCGTGACGCCCTCCGCGTCGATGCCCGTCACCAGGGCCCCGGTGCGCACCTCCACGTGCAGCTCCTCCAGGTCGCGCTTCGCGCGCTCGGACAGCGCCTCCGGATACGCCGTCAGCACCCGCGGCAGTCCCTCCAGCAGCAACACCCGCGCCTGTCGCGTGTCGATGCGCCGGAAGTCCTTCGGCAGCGAGTGCCGCGTCATGTACGAGAGCGCTCCCGCCAGCTCCACGCCCGTGGGCCCCCCGCCGATGATGACGAACGTCATCCACTCGCGCTGGCGCACGGGGTCCGACTCGCGCTCCGCGGCCTCGAAGGCCGTCAGCACGCGCTCCCGGATGCGCACCGCGTCCTCCAGCGTCTTCAGCCCGGGCGCCACCTGCGCCCACTCCGGATGCTTGAAGTACGAGTGCGCCGCGCCCGTGGCCACCACCAGCGAGTCGTAGGAAATCTCCCCGCCTTCGACGACCAGCACCTTGCGGCGCGGATCCACCGACTTCGCCTCCGCCAGCATCACCTGCGTGTTGCGCGCCTTCAGCACGGAGCGGATGGGCGCGGAGATGTCCGCCGGGTTCAGCACCGCCGTCGCCACCTGGTACAGGAGCGGCTGGAAGAGGTGGTGGTTGTAGCGGTCCACCACCGTCACCCGGACGTCAGGGGCCTTGCCCAGCGCCTTCGCGGCCTCCAGCCCGCCAAAGCCCGCCCCGACGATGACCACGTGATGCCTGCTGTCCCGTGCCTGTTCCATGGCGGAAAAGGTGCGGCCCCATGACGCGATCGGCCACCACCCCCACCCTGTCCTCCCGTCCTACGCCCGGCGCACGCCCGGCCGCCCTGTTGGCAGGCGGCCGGAACGGAGCACGGAGAGCAGGGAGCCCTACGCCGTGGGAGGCGGCGCGGTGGACACCAGCCCCAGCTGCCGGGCGATGCGCTCCACGTGCAGCAGCATCGCCGCCAGGGTGCGCGTGTCCTTCACCAGCGGCAGCACCGCCGCGCGCAGCTCCCCCAGCACGCCGGTGCCCGCGGGGCCCGTGGCGCTCCACGCCGTCTCCAGCGCCTTGCGCGAGGCGTCCTTCAGGGGCGCGTTCTCCGCGTCCTTCGGGATGAGGCGCTCGGACGCCTTGCGCAGGCTCTCCAGCAGCTCCAGCACCGTGGTCTGCGAGGTGCCCTCCCCCTTCAGACGGTGGGCCATGCCCAGCGAGTGCTGGCCGTTGAGCCCCTCACGCGGCTTGCCTTCGGGGGACAACAGCCCCTCGCGCAGGTACTCCGAGGGACGCGTGGCCGACAGGTCGACGTTTTCGACGGTTCCCATGGGTTCACCCAAAAAATGAAGAAGTGGCGCGCCCATCACATCACGGCAGCGCCGCGAGCGCGTCCTGCACGTGCTTCTCGATGGCGGGGCGCTCCATCGTCGTCCACTTGGGGCCCGACCAGGGCAACCCACGCACCCCCTCCAGCAGCGCCTCCAGCCGCGCGCGCTTGTCCTGCGTCCCCGCGTCCCCCTCCACCGTGGCGCGCACCTCGCGGGCCACCCGGGCCTCCAGGGTGTCGCGCATGCAGCAGAGGTAGACGTCCTCCTCCAGCATCTTGGGGTTCACGGGCGCGGCGCGGCCCGCCTGGAGCACCCGCTCGTGGGTGGACACCACGCGCGGCAGCAGGGACACGAGCGGCTCGGACTCCCCCAGCAGCGCCGCCATGTCCTGGTAGCCCTGCTGGTACGCGGGGCCCACCTTCGCCAGCCGCTCGTAGCAGCCGGCCGTCTGCGGATTGAACGGCGTGCCCGGCACCTTCGCGGCACCGGGCGTCGCCGACTTGCATCCAAACAGCATGCTCCAGAGCCCCCCCAGCATCACGGCTACTCGTAGGTGATGCTGAGCTTGCCGGTACCGGCCATGAAGTTGGTGCTTCCGCTGGCCACGTCGCTGCCCCTGATCCATCCGGTCTGTCCGTTCCACGGGTCGGTCAAGAGGTACTGCCGGTCGGCCCCTTCGCCGCGCACGTCGGTCAGCATCAGCGCGTGCGACCCGCCGCCGTCCCAGTTCACCACGATGGGCACGTCGATGCCGTCCTTCAGCAGCGTGTCCGCGCGATCCAACGCACCCTGGCGGGCCGCCGGCGTGTCGGCGATGTCGTTGCGGGCGTAGTCGTGGTTGTTGTAGCGGCCCACCTGCGTGTCCAGCGTGGCCTCCGGCCACATGCCCGAACCGCCGGCCTGCCCGCGCTCCACCGCGACGCCGCCGTTGTTCGTCAGCGCCTCCGCCTGCTCGCGGCCAATGGCGGTGTTGGAGTCCGTGCTGTGGATGGGCTCGTCGTGCAGCCGGCGCGCGTACACCGGGTCCGCCTCCGCGCGGGCGATCTGCTGCGACGTGGGCGCGCACGAGTCGTTCCAGCGCTGCTGGAGGGCGCCCGTGCCACCCTGGAGGTCGATGACCGTGGACTGCCGCATCAGGTCCGCGCGCTGCGAACCGGCGATGCGGGACGCGTACCCCGTCACCTCGTTCATCGCGCTCGACGTGCCACCGAACACGCTGCGCGCGCGGTCCATGAGGCCGGGCGAGGCCAGCTGCTCGCGCCGCGCACCCACCGCCTTCAGGAGCAGCGCCCGCTCGCCCTGCACGTCCGCGCCGGCGATGCACTGGTTGTCGCGGTTGCCCGCGTTGTCCAGCGCGCCCTGCAGCGCCTTGTAGTCGCTGCCCGTCATGCCGATGAGCGCCTGCGCGGCGTCACGGGCCTGCGACGGCCCCATCACGCCTTCCTGCCCCGCGGCGCCCGCGGCATCGCGCGGCGTGGCCACGGCGCGGGTCAGCGTCTCCACCGTGGCCTGCGTGATGCGGTCCGGCCGCGTGTCCTGGAGCGTCTTCATCTCCAGGTACGTGCGCGTGGCGCGGTCCGCGTTCGGCGTGTTGAGGACGTTCTGATTCAGGAAGTCCAGCTCGTGCGTGAGCGCGTCCCCGCTCAGCGTGCTCAGCCGCGTCTGCAGGGCGGCCGCGTTCTCCGGGCTCAGCGTCCCCGGGGGCAGGTTGGAAAGGGTCTGCGACACCTGGGGCGGCACCGTGGCGGCCGTCCCGCCCGTGGCTCCACCGCTGGGTGCCTGCTGGAATGCATCCACCGTGTTGGTGCGCGCGGGCGCGACGGGCGCGGGCGGCGGCGCGACAGGGGCCTGCTCGGGCAGGCGCGTGCGCGGAACACTGGTATCGACTCGAACGGACATGGACTTCCCCCTCTAAAAAGTCAGCTTCCACCCATTGTCGCCCGGCCCTCCGGGAAAGTTGCGCCACCTTTCCCGGATCGCCGACTTGTTCCGACCTACCTGCACCTACCTTGGGAGAGGACTTCAGCCCGCCTTGGCGGCGCCCTTCGACTGCTTCCAGGCGTTGAGCATCTCCTGCTCCTGCTCGGGCTTGATGCCCGCGCGCTGCTTCTCCTGGCGCTCCGGAGGCAGGGTGCTGAACCACGCCAGCGTGTCGCGCACGGTGTCCGCCAGGGGGCGGGTGGTGAGGCCCGCCTGCATGGCGCGGTCGATGTTCACGCTGCCCAAGCCGCCTTCCGGGCCGGTGCGCGCCGCCCAGATGGGGATCTCCGCCATGGGCATGACCTTCTGCTGCGCCAGGAAGGCGCTGTCCACCCAGGTGAAGCGCGCGTCGCCGCCCGTCGCCTGCTGGATGCCCTCCAGCATGGCGCGCATCTTGATGGGCTTCGCGGGGCCGGTGACGTTGAAGATGCCCATGGTGCGGCGCTCCGCGCCCCGGATGATGAAGGCGGCCAGGTCGCGCGCGTCGATGAACTGCACCGGATCCTCGCCGTCACCGGGGGCCAGCATCTCCCCGCCCTTGGCCACGCGCAGCGGCCAGTAGGTGAAGCGGTCGGAGCCGTCGTCCGGCCCCACGATGTAGCCGGAGCGGATGCTGAGCGCGCGGCCCGGGAAGGCGGCCTCCGAGGCCTGCTCGCAGAGCGCCTTGAAGGCGCCGTAGCTCGTCTCGGTGATCTCCTCCTTCGCCGAGGGGTCGATGGTCGCGACGGCGTCCGCCTCCGTCAGGTTCGGCTTCGTCATCTCCTTGTAGACGGAGACGCTGGAGATGAAGACGTACTGGCCCACGTCGGGCGCCAGCAGGTCCGCGGAGGCCTTCACGATGCGCGGGTAGTAGCCCGACGTGTCGATGACGACGTCCCACTTGCGGCCCTGGAGCGCCTTGAGGCCTTCGCCCTTGCCCGGGTCGCGGTCACCCTGGAGCTTCTCCACGTCCGGGAAGAGGCCGGGGTTCGTCTTGCCACGGTTGAAGAGCGTGAGGGTGTGGCCGCGCGCCTTCGCCGTCTCCACCAGCGCGGGCCCCAGGAAGCGAGTGCCGCCGAGGATGAGGATGCTCAAAGGCTTGCTCTTGGGCTCCTCCGCAGCCGGCCCGGGCCCGGGCCCCGCCTTGGGAGTGGACGCACAGCCCAATGCCTGGACCGCGCCCAACGCGGCCGCTGCTTGAATCACGCCTCTGCGGGTCAACTTCATGCCGTGGTTCCTCCGGGTAAGGGCTTCTGCGCAATGACTTCAGGGGTGCGCTCGCGCTGCTGGCGCGCGAGGAACAGGGACACCGCGAGCCACAGCGCGGCCAGCGGCACGGCGACCAGCGACAGGCCCATCATGCCCAGGCCCATGGCGGTGAGGCCGCCCTGCAGCCACGCGCTCACCGTGTCGCTGCCGCGGTAGACCACCGTGTCGATGAAGCTCTTCGACTTGTAGCGGGCCTCGCGGTCCACGGTGGTGAACAGGATCTCCCGCGACGGGCGCTCCAGCGCGTAGTGGCTCGCGCTCCTCAGCGCCTTCACGCCGATGAGCACCCCGAGCACCGGCGCGAACGCGAGCGCCCCGAAGCCCAGCATGGTGAGCACCGGCGGCACCGCCATGGCCACGCCCAACCCCAGCCGGGAGATGATCCGCCCGGTGACGAGCGTCTGCAGGCCCAGCGTCAGCACCTGCACCCAGAAGTCGATGTCCGCGAACGCCGCCGTGCGCGCCGCCGCGCCCTTCGCCATCCCGGCCACCAGTTGCACCTCCTGGTAGTACAGGAACGTGGAGGTGGCCGCGTACAGGAGCACCTGCAAGCCCAGCGCGAGCAGGAACGGCGACGTCACCAGCAGCCGCAGCCCCGCGAGCATCCCGCCGCCCACCGGCCCCTCGCGCGTCGCGGGCTGGTGCTGCACGTCCCGCGCCCAGCCGCTCAGGCGGCGCACGCACTGCGCGCTCACCTCCAGCATCACCGCGGACAGGAGGATGAGGTTCACCGGGCCCACCGGCTCCGCCAGCCGCCCGACGAGGAACGGGCCGACAATCATCCCCGTGGTGCCGCCCGCGGCGATGAAGCCGAAGAGCCGCTTGCCCTGGTCGCTGGCGAACACGTCCGCCATGAAGCTCCAGAAGATGGAGACGACGAACAGGTTGTAGACGCTCAGCCAGACGAAGAACGCCCGCGCCACGCCCTCCTTCGCCACGCCCAGCTTCAGCAGCACGAAGAAGACGAGCAGGTTGACGAGGAAGAAGCGGTAGACGCGTGGCACGACGACGCGCCGGGGATAGCGCGACACCAGCGCGGAGAAGGCCGGCACCGCCAGCAGCATCACGACGAACGTCACCGTGAAGAGCCAGGGCAGGTGCTTCACGTCCCCCGCCGTGCCCATCTCGTTGCGGATGGGCCGGAGGATGGCGTAGCCGCACATCAGCGTGAAGAAATAGACGAACGAGCCGAGGACCGCCCCCACCTCCTCGTCACGGACGTCCACGAAGCGCTTGAGCATGATTGGCGGCGCCCTCAACGGCGGCTCTGGCAGGCTATTCCCAACCTGCGTTGCTGGGGAGGAAAGTCGTTATTTCCCGGCGAGGATTTCGCGCACGGTGGCCTCCACGCGGGGCAGGGCCGCCTCGATTTCAGCGACGGAGGTGGCGCCCACGGAGAGGCGGAACCAGCCGGTGTCCTCGGCGAGCCCGAAGGCCTGGAAGGGCACCACGGCGAAGCGGGCCTTCTCCAGGAGGCGCTTGCGGATCGCGTCATTGGTGGTGAGGCCATCCCTGCCCACCAGGTCGAACTGGACGGACAGGTAGATGGCGCCCTGCGGCGCGATGGCGCGCACCGGCAGGCCCGCGTCCTTCATGCGCTGGAAGCCCCGGTGGAGCGCTTCCAGACGCGCTTCCACGCTCGCGCGCATGGAGGTGAGGAAGGACTCGGTGGCCTTCGTGTCGTCCAGGTAGCGGGCGGTGGCGACCTGTTCGGCCTTGGGGGCCCAGGCGCCCACGTGGCCCAGCACGTCGCGCATGCGGGAGATGAGGGTGGGCGCGCCCACGGCCCAGCCCACGCGCACGCCGGTGGCGGCGAACGCCTTGCTGATGCCGTCCACGAACACGGTGTAGGGCGCGATGGCCGGCACCAGCTCCACGGGCGTCACGTGCTTCGTGCCGCCGAAGCTCAGCACCCAGTAGATGTGGTCGTACATCAGGATGAGCGGCTTCTGGCCGCGGCCTTCACGGGCGCGGTTCTCCTCCACGATGCGCTCGCAGATGGCGCGCAGGGCGCCCGGGTCCACCATGGTGCCGGTGGGGTTGAGCGGGCTGCACAGGCAGAGCAGGCGCGCGGTGGACAGGTGCGGCTCCAGCTGCGCCAGCGTGGGCATGAAGCCGGAGTCCGCGTCGGTGGTCACCACCACGCTCTTCGCGCCGAGCATGTGGGCGTAGTGGTTGTTGTTCCACGACGGCACCGGGTAGACGACGACGTCGCCCGGGTCCAGCACCGCGCGGTAGGTGGCGTAGATGATGGGCCGCGCGCCGCCCGCGATGAGGATGCCCTCCAGCGGGTACTTCAGCCCCAGGGCGCGCTCGTAGAAGCGCTGCACGGCCTGGCGCAGCTCCAGCACGCCGTCGGACGGCGGGTAGTTCGTCTCGCCGGCCTGGAGCGCGACGCCCACCTGGTCGCGCAGGCCGGTGGGGATGGGGAACTCCTTGGGACTGAAGTCACCCACGGTGAGGTTGCAGACCTGCGTGCCTTTGGCCACGAGCTCGCGGATCTCCGCGGCGATGCGGAGGATTTCGCTGCCCACGAGTCCACGCACCATGGTGCCCACGGTGGTGTCGTCGCGCGAGGGGCGCGGAAGGGAGGTCAGGTCGAGGGCCATGATGCGGAGTCTCCGGTTCGGGGGGCTCGAGGGGGTGGCCTGGGACGCGGCCGGGCGGACCCTATACGCAACCGGCCTGGGC
>NZ_RAWG01000028.1 GCF_003611735.1 Corallococcus sicarius
GGCAGCTCCTGACCGAGCGCATGGAGCTTCTGGCGCTCCGAAAGCGCGTCCTGGACGAGCTGAGGCCCGCTTCCTCGGGAACGGGAACAAAGGCACCAATGCAACCGGTTTGAGTTCGCGTTTGTAAGAAAGCTCGACTTTGCGGTAGATCGGCCGGCTCGCCCAGGCCAAAGCACCTGATTTTCTTAAGGAGAAGTACCCGAATGCCGACGCAGAAGCCCTCCAAGGCATCCGTGAAGCCCACCAAGAAGAAGGTGGATCCGGTGATCCGCAAGAAGAAGGCACCGGACAGCCCTGTGGCGAAGGTGACGAAGGCTGCGGATGCCGAGGACAAGGAGCTGGTGGCGAAGGAAGCCCCCGCCGAGGCTACCGAGAAGATCAAGAAGAAGAAGGGTGTGGCCGCCCTCGCCGACGACGTGGACCCCGAGGAGGCCGCTGAAGAGGCTGCCGCCGCCGTCCAGGTCGACCCCGACGCCGTCGAGGACGACGTGGAGGAGGACCCGGTCGCCGAGCGCAAGGAAGTGAAGGACCTGCTCGCCGCCGGCCGCGAGAAGGGCTTCCTCACCTACGACGAGGTGAATGACGCCCTGCCCGCCGACATCGTGTCGTCCGATCAGATCGACGACGTGATGAGCATGTTCGGCGACAACGACATCGAGATCGTCGACGCGCAGAAGGCCGCGCAGTCCAACGAGATCAAGCCCACCGTCGCGGTCGAAGAAGAGAAGGAAGACCAGGACGAGGACGAGAAGGACGAGGACGACGAGCCGGGTGGCAAGTCGAACGACCCCGTCCGCCTCTACCTGCGCAAGATGGGCAGCGTCAGCCTCCTCACCCGCGAGGGCGAGGTGGAGATCGCCAAGCGCATCGAGGAGGGTGAGAAGGAAGTCCTGCGCGCCCTGCTCGCCTGCCGCGTCGCGGTGGCGGACATCCTCGACATCAGCAACCGCCTGAAGACGGGCAAGCTGCGCGTGCGCGACGTCATCAAGGACGCGCCCGAAGAGGCCCAGTCGGAGAACGCCGAAGAGGCCGTCGAAGAGGTCTCCGAGGCCGAGGCTCCCGCGCAGCTCGCCCAGAGCGAGCTGAACAAGATCGAGCAGATCTCCAAGCAGATCGAGCGCTTCCGCAAGTTCGCCAAGGACTGCGAAGTGCTGGAGGAGGAGCTCTCCGGGAAGAAGAAGCTCACGGAGGTGCGCAAGAAGGAGCTGAAGCAGGAGGTGAAGGACCTTCGGACCAAGATGATGGAGGTCCTGGAGGAGATGCGGCTGAACAAGAAGCAGGTGGACCGCATCGTCGTGAACCTCAAGGGCCTCATCGAGCGCGTGGAGAAGGCGGAGGAGGAGCTGGGCGACCTCGAGCGTCGCTACAGCGTCTCCATGAAGGACCTGCGCCCCCAGCTCAAGGAGTCGCGCGAGAACCCGAACATCGCCAAGAAGCTCCAGAAGCAGCTCAACTTCACCCCCGAGCAGCTGGAGATCCTGGACCGCGACGTGCGCACCGCCGTGCGGAAGATCAAGCGCGTGGAGGAGGAGGCGAACCTCCCGGTGGACGCCCTGCGCCGCAACTACGACGCCATCCGGCTGGGTGAGAAGCGGGCGGAGCGCGCGAAGAGCGAGCTGGTGGAGGCGAACCTGCGCCTCGTCGTCAGCATCGCGAAGAAGTACACGAACCGCGGCCTGCAGTTCCTGGACCTCATCCAGGAGGGCAACATCGGCCTGATGAAGGCGGTGGACAAGTTCGAGTACAAGCGCGGCTACAAGTTCTCGACGTACGCCACCTGGTGGATCCGTCAGGCCATCACCCGCGCCATCGCGGATCAGGCCCGCACCATCCGCATCCCGGTGCACATGATCGAGACCATCAACAAGCTCATCCGCACGAGCCGCTACCTCGTGCAGGAGATTGGCCGCGAGCCGACGCCGGAGGAGATCGCGGAGAAGATGGAGCTGCCGCTCGACAAGGTGCGCAAGGTCCTGAAGATCGCCAAGGAGCCCATCTCCCTGGAGACGCCCATCGGCGAGGAAGAGGACAGCCACCTGGGCGACTTCATCGAGGACAAGAGCCTCGTGTCGCCGGCGGACGCGGTCATCAACATGAACCTGGCCGAGCAGACGCGGAAGGTGCTCGCCACGCTCACGCCGCGCGAGGAGAAGGTCCTGCGCATGCGCTTCGGCATCGGCGAGAAGAGCGACCACACGCTGGAAGAGGTGGGCCAGGACTTCGAGGTGACGCGCGAGCGCATCCGTCAGATTGAAGCCAAGGCGCTGCGCAAGCTGCGTCACCCCAGCCGCTCCAAGCGCCTGCGCTCGTTCGTCGAGAGCTGACGCAAGCCGGCGGAAACATGCTGTCCTGAAGGCCCCCGCTCCCGCTTCGTGGACCGGGGGCCTTCTCGTTTCCAGGGCTTGAGCCCATGAGGTCGCCCGCGTGCCGCCGAAGAAGCCCGCCGCCGCTCCCCTGCCCTTCCACGAGAGCGTGATGCACCAGGTGCGCTCCATCCCCCGGGGCGAGGTGCGCTCGTACGCGCAGGTGGCGCTCTACGCGGGACGGCCCGGCGGGGCGCGCGGCGTGGGCCGGGAGCTGAAGCTGCTGCCGGGCACGCGCACGCAGGTGCCCTGGTGGCGTGTCATCCGCTCGGACGGGACGCTGGCGCCCCTGGTGGCGCACGAGCAGGCGCGCCGGCTGCGACTGGAGGGCGTCACCGTGGCGGAGCGCGGACAGGTGTTCCGCGTGGCGCTGAAGGACCGCGAGGACGGCTGACGCCAGGGCCTTGCCACGGGCGCGCGCGCGGGGAGATAGTCAGCCCGCGCCGCGCGATGAGGTCCGTCACGTCTGGCGTTGCAGACCGAGGGGGCCCTTAGCTCAGCGGTTAGAGCTGTCGGCTCATAACCGATTGGTCCCTGGTTCGAATCCAGGAGGGCCCACCTTCCTCTCCCTCGTCTGATGTCCCGGCCCACAGGAAGCGGAAGCTGCTCCGGGCACCCCATGAGACTGCCGATATTCCAGATTGATGCCTTCACCGACAGGGTGTTTGGCGGCAACCCGGCCGCGGTCTGCCCGTTGGCACATTGGCTGCCCGACACCGTGATGCAGCGAATCGCGATGGAGAACGCGGTCGCTGAAACCGCCTTCTTCGTCCCACGGGGGCAGGATTACGAGCTCCGCTGGTTCACTCCTGAGATCGAGATGGACTTGTGCGGGCACGCCACGCTGGCCGCCGCGCATGTGATTGCGCGGCATCTCGACCCGTCCGTCGAATCGATCCGGTTCCATTCGAACAGCGGCGAGCTGTTCGTCCGCATCGACGCGGAGTTCATCACCCTGGATTTCCCGTCGCGCAAGCCGGAGCCTGCGCAGGCTCCGGCGATCATCCTGGAGGCGTTCCATTTCAAGCCGACCGAAGTCCTGAAGTCCCGTGACTACGTCCTGGTGTTCGAGGACGAAGACACCATCCGGCGCCTCACTCCTGACCGGAACCTGCTCGACCGCATCAACCTCGACCCAGGCGGTGTTGTCGCAACCGCCAGGGGACGCGACGTCGATTTCGTATCGCGATACTTCACGCCTCAAGCCAGCATCTTCGAAGACCCTGTCACCGGCTCCGCGCATTGTTCGCTCGTGCCCTACTGGGCCGAAAAGCTGGGCAAGGAATCGATGGTCGCGATGCAGTTGTCGCCGCGAACCGGCACGCTGCACTGCCGGCAACAGAACGACCGGGTGCTGCTGGCCGGCAAGGCTGTCACGTATCTCGAAGGGCAACTGACGCTCCACCCCGACGCCGGGTGAAGCGGGGCAGGTAACGTCTCCTTGAAGGGATGCAGCGGGCCCGCAGGTTCACACTGCCGGGCTCGCAGGGTCGAAGGCTGCGTTCCACCCAGTCTGCGGCGAGCTTGCCGCCTTTGACCTGCCTCCACACCGCGCACAGGCGACACGTCCAGCAGGAACGCCCTGCTTGAGCAGCCCGGCCCCATCCACCCGCGCCGTCCCCTGCGTCCTCAGCGCCTCCACCGTCGCGGCCCAACAGAGGCGCTCCTTGCGTGGGCCCGCCTCCGTCCCCGTTTGAGGCGCGTTCAAGCGTGCGGGCAGCGTCCTCACGGAAATCTTGGGACGCGGCTTCGTCCCGTCCCTCTTTACCCACGAGAGCATGAGCAGCGGCCTGCGTCGACTCGCGCCTGGGGGCATCCCCCCAGGCGGGGTGCTTGTCCATTCCCATCGCAACCCAAGCTCAGGCGTCCCGAAGCCCTGCGGTTGTTGTTCCACTTTCGCCCTGTCCCAGCACGTTCGGGCAGGCGCGCCACGGTCCTGGAGTTCGTCATGCCGCCTCCGAAGGTTGATCCGCCGAAGCCGCGCATCCCCGTCACCCCGGTTCCGCCACCGAAGCCTTCCGTTGTCACGCCGGAGAAGAAGCGCGCGGCGGAGGCCAGAAAGACCGCCGACACGGCGCGCACGGAAGCGGCCAGGGCCCAGATCCAGGCCCAGCGGGACGACAAGAAGGCGAGGGCCGCCGAGCAGGTGAACAAGGAGGCCCAGAAGGAGAAGGCGGAGGCCGAGAAGGCGCTCACGAAGGCTCGCGGCCACCGCGAGTCGGACACGCCCCGCGATAACGGGCAGGCCCCCCGTCCGGGAGACACCGCGCGGCAGCAGCCGCCCGACCAGCGGGAGAGGGCCGCGGAGGACAAGGTCGCCCAGACGTCGGCCCGGGCCGCGGAGACCTCCCGGGATGCGCGGGGAGCTCGAGAGCAGGCGGAGACCTCCCAGCGTGAGGCCCTCAAGAAGGCGGATGCCGCGCTGAGCGCGCAGAAGGCGGCCAATACCGGGGCGAAGGCCGCCGGGCTCCGGGAGCCCTTTCCCAGGGCGAACGAGGTCCGCGACGTCTACGACGCGGGAAGCCTGGACACGAAGGCGCAGCAGCGGCTCTTCGGCGCCCGGACACCCGTGACGCCGTCGCAGGCCGCGAAGGCGGACGCCCAACGCGTCGCGGAGGCAACCCAGCGCAGCCCGCGCGAGGGCGCCGAGGAGCTGAGCCGCCAGCTGTCGCTCAGCACGGACCCGAAATACCAGGCCGCGCTCACCCGCGAGACCTCGCCGCAGACGGACCGGATGGTCGCCTCACTGAAGGATCCGAAGACGCGCCCGGAGGACGCGCGGGCCACGGTGAAGGAGCTGGCCCGAAGCGCCAGTCTGGGGGGCAAGGAGGCACGCAGCCGCATCGCCCAACAGTTCCACCAGCACGGCGTCTCGGCCGCGGACGTGGTCAACGCGGACTCGAAGGACGGCAAGGTGGCCGCGCTCGGCAATGAGCTGGCCCGCCAGCAGCTCCCTACAGAGCTCCAGCATACTCAGGGCTACAACTTCTCCCTCGAACGGGGCCCCGCGACGGTCGAAATCTCGAAGGAGGTCGACCAGCGGGTGAAGCGGGAGAACGGCTTCGTCACGGCGACCGTCGAGGCGGAGACCTCCCTCACCGTGGGAGGCCAAGTGTCGGTAGGGAAGGCGACCGTGGGAGCTGAACTGTCCGCAGGCCTGTCCCGTGGCGAGAAGATGTCCTACGAGTTCAAGGTGACGGAGGCGGACTACGAGCGCATCAAGAAGGGGGAGATTCCGCCTCCAAACCCGCTGGACCCGAGCACCCTCCCCGACAAGGGCTCGGTCAAGATCGAACAGTCCCAGCTGACCGGGACGTCCCTGGAGATGGGGGTGCGCTACCACGCCGTCGAACTGGGGACGCAGGACTCGACGAAGCACGGCAAGGGGACATCCATCGAGGTGTCCCGTGACAAGAACAAGGTCCAGGTCACCCAGGGACCCACCGAGTTCTTCGAGGGCGACCACGGGCCCTCCGTTGGCGTAGGGATTGGGGACTGGAGCGCCAAGGCCCACCTCGGGAGGAAGGACTCGCTGAGCGAGTACAAGCTGAGGACCGCGGAGTTCGATCTCGGCACGAAGGCGGGGAAGCAGGCCTTCGACAAGTACCAGGACAGTGGCCTGATCCCGGAGAAGCCCGTGCCGGGGGTCGACAAGACGCTGCGTATCGACAAGGTGAACTACGAATCGCAGGGCAAGCTGGGCGTCACCTTCAGCGTCGACGGGCCGCTGGAGTCCCAGGGCCTGACAGGCACGGGCGACGAACTGAAGGGCGGAGCCGAGGGCGGGGCCACACTCACCACGGGGAAGAACACCGCCGAGGCGGTCGTGGAGCACCGCCCGGATGGGACGCGCGCCGTCACCTTCCAGGCTGGGTACGGCGACACGAAGAGCACCGCGACGTTCAAGAGCGAGTTCGACAAGAACGGCAAGCCCATTCCAGGCAAGGACGAGTACGAGGTCACCCTCAATCCGCCGCAGCTCGACCGCGAGGCCCTGGTGTATGCGTGGACCGGGGACGCCGAGAAGGCCCGGCGCGCCAAGGAGTCGGGGGGCCCCGTCACAGTGAAGTTCACGGGCGACGACCTGGCGCGAATCCGCGAGCGGGCCCATGCGGAGACCCTGACGCGCCCCAAGGGCTTCAGCCCCCATGACTGGGATGTCAAGAGTGACATGGAGCTCATGCACAAGCTGATCGCGATCCCCTCCCATGACGTGGCGCTGGACTCGCTGGACCTGAACCACCTGGTGGAGCCTGGGAGCAAGCCGCTCCCCGGCACCATCCAGTGGTAGGGCCCGGCGCCTGAATCCCTTGCACGGACCTCATCGGGTCGGACCTGCGACATGCGGCTGCGGACGGGCCTCAGCCCCCGCCGCGCGGCCGCGCCCGCCCGGGTGTCGTCAGCTCCTGCGCGAGCGCTTCGCGCAGGATGCCCGCCAGTTGGGCCACGGTCTTGCTCGGCTCCCGTTCGGCCCTGAGCAGGTGCACCGGAATGCTCCCGAGCGCGGGCAGGCCCGAGGCGCCGGGCTCCAGCACGGCCAGCGTCTTCGGCAGGCCGAAGGCCGTTCGCAGCGTCACGCCCAACCCCGCCTCGGCCGCCGCCCACAGGCCCGCGAGGCTCGGGCTCGCGAACGCGATCCGCCAGGCGAGCCCCTTCCGGTCCAGGGCCGTCGTACAGGCCTCCCGGAACACGCAGGGCGCTTCGAAGGCGATGAGCGGCAGCGGCTGGCCGCGGCTTCCCGTCACCTGCCAGCCAGGCTGACCAATCCACACGAGCGGCAGCTCCGCGATGCGTTCACTGCAGCCGCGCGCCCCACCGCTCCAGGCCAGCGCGAGGTCCAGCTTGCCCGTCATCACGTGGTTGACGAGGTGGGCGTTGCGCTCGGTGCGCACCTCGATGCGCACCGCCGGATGCGCGCGCGCGAAGGTGCTGAGCACCCGGGGCAGCCAGGTTTCGGCGAAGTCCTGCGGCAACCCCAGGCGGACCTCGCCCTCCAACTCGCTGCCCCGCAAGCTGTCCACGGTCTGATCATTCAGCTCAAGAATGCGCCGCGCGCAGCCCAGCAGCACCTCTCCCGCCTCGGTCAGGACCAGCCCGCGCCCGGAGCGTTCCACCAGCGCGCGGCCCACCTGCTCCTCCAGTTTGCGCAGCTGGGAGCTCACCGCGGACGGTGAACGGCCCACCCGTGCGGCGGCCCGAGCGAAGCTGCCCAGTTCGAAGGCCGTCACGAACGTCCGCAAGACATCCATGTCCAGGTTGATCCGGGGGAGCATCGTTCGATTTCCTCGAACCCAGGCTTCCAGACTTCGGAATTTTCGGCAAGACGGGTCCGGGATACGACGCGTTTCATGCTGGCCTCTCCCGCCCCTCCTCGAAGCGTCAGGCTCCTGCCATGCGTTGTCGCCACGGTGGCCCTCTGGATGGTTTCGACGGCGGCGCACGCCCAGGCCCCCTCTGCATCCCAGTCCTGGCCGCTGCCCCAACCCGCGCCCATGCCGCCGCCCATCGAGGCGCCGCGTGACACGCCCTTCCCCGGCACCATCCGCTTGCACGTCGACGCCACCGACACGGCGCACAGTCTCTTCCGCGTCAAGCAAACCCTCCCGGTCGCGCCCGGAAGGCGGCTGACGCTGTTCTTCCCGCAGTGGCTTCCTGGGGACCATGGGCCCACCGGTCGGTTGGAAGGACTCGCGGGGCTGAAGGTCCAGGCCGGGAAGAGAGTCATTGCCTGGACCCGCGACGCCGTCCAGGTCGCGGCCTTCCACATCGACATCCCCGCCGGCGTGACGTCCATCGACGTGCACTCCCAGTTCCTGGGCGCCACGGAGCCGCGCGTGGGCCCGGTGGTGGCCACGGCCACGATGCTGGACCTGCAATGGCACAACCTGGTGCTGTATCCCGCAGGCCATTACGCCCGGCGCATCACCTATGTGGCCAGCGTGAAGCTGCCGCCTGGCTGGGAGTTCGCCTCGGCGCTGACCGTCGCCCGGCGGGACGGCGGTGAGGTCCGGTTCCAGCCGGTGACGCTGGACACGCTGGTCGACTCGCCTGTGATTGCCGGCCGTGCCTTCAAACGCATCCTCTTGAGCGATGATCCCGTCCCGGTCCACGTGAACATCGTCGCCGACGACGCCTCGGGGCTCGAACCACCTCCCGGATTCGTCCAGGGCTACCAGGCACTCGTGCAACAGGCCTACCGGCTCTTCGGCTCGCAACACTACGACCATTACGACCTGATGGTCTGGCTGGCGGACGGCTTCGGCCCCAGCTACTTCGAACACCTCCGCTCGGGTGAGAACGCCCTGCCCGCCGACTTCTTCACGACCTGGAAGGACAAACCCGAGCACCGTGGACGTCTGGCGCATGGGTTCGTCCATTCGTGGAACGGCCTGTTCCGCCGCCCCGCGGAGATGTGGACGCCGGACTTCAACACGCCGGAGCGCGACTCACTGCTCTGGGTCTTCGAGGGATTGACGTCCTACTGGCAGGACGTGCTCACCACCCGGGCAGGGTTGTGGACGCGGGAGGACGCGCTCGACGACTGGGCCACGACCGCGGCGGCCATGGCCAACCGACCCGGCCGGCGCTGGCGCCCGCTCCGGGATGTGACCCACGACGCCGTCGTGCAGCGCCGCAAGCCGCTCTCCTGGCAGGGCTGGCAGCGCGACATGTTCGACGCCTACTCCGAGGGCGCGTTGATCTGGCTGGAGGCCGACACGCTGATCCGGCAGCGCAGTGGCGGCCGCAAGTCGCTGGATGACTTCGCACGCGCGTTCTTCGGCGTCCGCGCGGGCAGCCAGGTGACGATGACGTACACGCTGGAAGACATCGTCACCACGCTCAATGACATCCAGCCCCATGACTGGTCAGGCTTCTTCCGCTCCCGGATTGAAGAGACCCGCGACGCTCCGCCCTTGGGTGGAATCACGCAAGGCGGCTACACGCTCGCCTGGAGCGAGGAACCCACGGGCGCCGTCCGGCGGGCCGAGGCGGCGAGCGGGAACGTGGACCTCGGCGACTGCCTCGGCATGACGCTCGCGAAGGACGGCAAGGTGCTCCGGGTGGATTGGGAGAGGCCTGCCTTCAAGGTGGGCCTGCTGCCCGGCGCGGTGGTGACGGCCGTGAACGGGAGCCCCTACGACGCGCAAGGACTGAAGGACGCCGTCAAGGCCACCGCGAAACAAGCGCCCTTGCGGCTCTCCTGGCGCCAGGGCACGGCCACCCGTTCCGCCCTCATTCCCTGGCATGAGGGGCTGCGCTACCCCCGGCTTCGGCGGGTCGAGGGCACACCGGCGATCCTGGATGAAATCCTGGCGCCACGCGACTGACACCCCTGCTTGCGGGCAAGCGGTATCGCTCCGGCCTGTGCGGCCAGCCAGGGTCTGCCTCGCTTCACCAGGCGTCGGGGGGGATTGGGCCCGGGCTGTGGACGCGTCGAACTTCTCGCCCGTCCCCACCCGCACGCGGATATCGCGCCCGGCGGCACCTTCACACGGCGGTCACCGGCGCGACCTGGCGTCCAGGACCACCTGGCCGTCCTTCATCACGAACCGCACCTGCTTCAGCGCGCTGATGTCCTTCAGCGGGTCGCCCTCCACCGCGAGCAGGTCCGCGAGCTTGTTCGGCTCGAGCGAGCCAATCTGGTCCTGCACGCGCAGCAACTCCGCCGCGTTCACTGTCGCAGCGCGCAGGATCTCCACGGGCTTGAGGCCCGCCTCGGCATAGGCGATGAACCCCTTCACGCTGGCCTGCCCTCGCGTCAGCCCTGGCAGCACGATGTACATGTCCGAGCCGGCGGCAACCCGAATGCCAGCGCCCACAGCGCGGCGGAGGCGGTCATGGGCCCGGGTGATGTTCCTCCTGCAGCGCTCCTTCATCTGGCGCTGGCGTTCCGCGTTGCCCGCCTTGGCATCGAAGGAGTCGCACACATCCAACCAGCTGTCGGTGGGCACCAGGAAGATGCGCTTGCGGACCATGAGCGCCACCACGTCATCGGGGAGGGAGTAGCCGTGCTCGATGGAGTCGACGCCTGCCTGGACCGCGGTGCGAATGCTCTCGTCGAGTGTGGTGTGCGCCGCCACCGGCCGATTCCTACGGTGAGCCTCCTCGGTAATGACCTTCAGCTCCTCCAACGAGAGGAGGTTGTGCCCGTTGTCGACGATGACCTTGATGCAATCCGCACCGTCGGAAATGGCCTGCCGCACGGCGCGCCGGGCCTCTTCCACGCCGGAGATGGTGACGTACTCCTGCTCGATGAGGGGCTGAGCCGGGGGTTGAAGCGTGGGGAACTGCCCGCCATGAGGAGCGAGCGCGCGGGTGCAGGCGGAGATGCGCGGGCCCTGCACCCAACCGCGCTGGATGGCGTTGCGCAGCGCCACGTCCCCGTTGAGCCCGGAGTTGCCAACGTCGCGCACCGTTGTGACACCCGCCTCGAGCATCTCACGGCCCAGCTTCGCGCCCAGGAGCGCGCGCTCGGCGGTGCTGCTCTGGGCGAGGGTGGTGAGCATGCCGTCCCCCCCGAGCTCCGGGTCGACATCCAGCAGCAGGTGCGAATGAGCGTCAATCAGCCCAGGAAGCAGGGTGACGTCGCCCAGGTCCAATAGCCGTGTCCCCGAGGGGATGGAGAGGCCAGAGCCCACTGCCTGGATTCTCGACCCTTCGATGAGCACGACCGCATCCGGCAGGACTCTGTCTCGCTTCCCATCGAAGAGCCTCGCGGCACGCAGGGCGATGCGTGTGGGCTTCTCAGCGGAGGGCTCCAGGCCCCATGACGGAAGGGGAAGGCTCCAAAGGAGGAGCGTGCCAATGACAGTCGTCAACAGCCGTCGGGAACGGTAGGGCACGGTGCGGCTCCTGAAAGAGGCGGTGCAGCTTGCGGACGCACACTCGGACACGGGCTGCTGGCACGCAACCAGACCCGCCTCCCGCCGGCACAGTGCCGGCAAGAAGCGGTCGCGGCACGGACGTCAGTCGTTGACCCAGCAGAACCACTTGTTGAAAGGGACATCCTGGCAGTAGCACTCCCCCTGAGCGCCATTGGCCCACTGACAGCCTCTCGACGTGTCATAGACACAGTTGCGGGTCTGGAGCGTCTCACAGCTGTCGATAAGCGCCGCGGAGTCCTGACCGAGCGACTCTCCGCTCTCGGTACCCTCCGTCACTTCCGCCGCCACTTCCGTGCCACCACAGCCCATCCCGAAGATGGAGACGACGGCGAACATCGCGAGCCCACGAAGAAACATGTGACACTCCTTTTCGCTGGTGAGGTGCTGATGCAACAGCGTACGAGAGTGTCGGTCAAGACTTACCAGAAACCCGCGATGTCACTGAAAAGCTCCGCACGGAGCGGTCTCAGCGTTTGAGATTGCGGAACGGATTGTTGAACGGCTCCGGGCCCTTCTTGAGCGGAGGGGCAGGGCCCGGTCCGGCTTCACCCCTCGTGCGGAGGAAGCCGGGCCGCTATCCTCTCCCGTGTTTCCGGCGGCCGGCCGGGTGTCACGGGAGAGGCGACGCATGCGGTGGATTCGGGGTTCGTGGTTGGCACTCTCCCTGGTCGCGGGAGGCTGCGCACCGATCGACCTCGGCGTCTTCAGCCCCCAGCCCAAGGCCCTCTCCCGCGTCGTCCCCGAACCGCCAGGCGCCGCGTGCGCGCGGGGCGGACAGGCCGTGCGCACGGGCCTGGACGTCAACGGCGACGACACGCTGGGCGACGACGAGGTCACCAGCACCGAGTACCTCTGCGCCGGCACGGTGCTGGTGCGAACCGAAACGCTCGCCCCCGGTGACGCGTGCCCCACGGGCGGGCAGGTGACGAAGGCGGGGCAGGACCTGGACGGCGACGGCGTGCTGGCCGACGCCGAGGTCACCCGCGAGCTCACGGCCTGCACGCGCGTCGCGCCCGTCCTCACGCGGCTGCGGCCGGTGAGCTGGACCCCCTCGTGCTCCAGCGGCGCGACGATGCTGGAGGCCGGCGAGGACGTGGACGGCAACGGCGCGCTCAATGACGCGGAGGTCCAGGCCTCCTACGGCTTCTGCATGGTGGACAGCACCCGGGTCCGCTCCGCGGTCCACCCCGAGCCGGCCGGGGGACGGTGTGGCCAGGCCGGTGCGCGCGTGGACGCCTGGCCGGACATGAACGACGACGGCCAGCGCCAGCCCGACACGGAGCCCCTCACCACGCTCACCGTGTGCCAGCCCACGCGCGTGCATGATGGCGACTACCTGGTGGGGAGCGCGGCGGACCTCGCCGCCCTCCAGGGAGTCACCCGCGTGGACGGCGACCTGGTCATCACCAGCGAGACCCTGGACGTCCTCGGCCTGCCGGAGCTGATCGTCGTCATGGGGGTCGTGCGCGTCACGAACAGTCCGCGGCTGGCCCACGTGTCGCTCCCCCACCTGCGGTTCGCCCGGAGCGTCGAGCTGCAGCAGAACCCCGCCCTGGAGACGGTCTCCATCGGGAGGACGGGCGGGCCTCCGGTCTTCGTTGACGAGGACGTCGTCGTGGACGGCGCGCCGAAGCTCGCCTCGCTTGAAGGCCTGACGCCGCTGAATCCGCGACGGCACCTGCGGGTGCTGAATCTCCCCCAGTTGCAGACCCTGTCCTTCCCCCACATCACCCACCTGTCCCTGAACCTCACCGTGCAGGGAAACGACGCGCTGCGGTCCATGTCCCTGCCGAACCTCGTCTTCGCCACGACTGTCTGGGTGACCCACAACGCGGCGCTGGAGTCACTCTCCGGGCTGGCCACGTTGCAAAGCGCCGATCAGCTGCTGATCGGCGCCCTGCCCGCGCTGACCTCGCTGTCGGGCCTGGACGGCCTCACGTTCCTCCGGGAGCTCATCGTGGCGGAGTGCGCCGGACTCAAGGCGGTGACCATCCCCCACCTCACCCGGGTGGAGCAGTTGGGCATCCAGGACAATCCCTCACTGGAGTCCGTGAGCGGCATGCCGCGGCTCCAGGTGTCCTGGCTGATGCGGCTGTCCGGCAACGCCGTGCTCCACGAGCTGAAGGACCTGTCCTCCATCAGCGCCATGCACACACTGGATATCTCCCGGAACCCGGCGCTCAAGGACCTGAGCGCGCTGGGAAGACTGGTGCGGCTGGAACAACTCGGCGTCTACCAGAACATCCTGCTGGAGGACCTGTCCGGACTGGCCGGGCTGCGCGAGGTGGCGAGCCTGACGGTGGCGCACAACCCGGCCCTGCGAAACCTGGGCATGGAGGCCCTGGTGTCGACGACAGAATTTTTCGACGTGCGGAGCAACCCCCTGCTGCCCACCTGCCAGGCCCAGCGGCTGGCGGACCGCGTCCATACGGGGGCGCCGCCCTCCCGGATCATCGACGACAACGACGACCAGGCCACCTGCCTCAACCCGTAGCGGTCGTCGCCCTCCCAGTTCGCCCCGGACCTGTCCGATTCCCTGGCCGATTCCCCGGGAACATCGAGAATGCCTGCCCCATGGACGACCAGGGCCGCTTTCCCTCCCATCCCGTGTCATCGCCTCCGCGCTTCAAGGGCGTGGTCACCCGCTCGTTGCATCTGACGCTGCGCGACGGTGTCCAGCTCGCGCTCGACGTCAACCTTCCCAGGAATCTGCCGGACGGCGAGCGGATCCCCGCGGTGCTGATCAGCAGCCGCTACTGGCGAAGCCTCGATTTGCGCCTGTCCCCTCCGGACCGGGTGCCCATGGGGCCGCGCGAGCCCCTCGGTGATGCGCTGGTCGCTCGGGGGTACGCGGTGGTGGTCGTCGACGTGCGCGGCTCCGGTGCCTCCTTCGGCACCTGGACCCATCCCTGGTCGGACGTGGAGGTCGCGGACCTGGGCGAGGTGGCCCGCTGGGTGGCGGACCAGCCCTGGTGCACCGGCCACCTGGGCGCGGTGGGCATCTCCTACGAGGGGACCACCGCGGAGCTGCTCGCGGCGGCGGCGCCGGAGCGGGTCCGGGCGGTGATGCCCCAGCAGATCGAGTTCGACGTGTACACGGACGTGGTCATGCCGGGAGGCATCCTCAACGCGGAGTTCATGCGGCAGTGGGATGCCACCAACCGCCTGCTGGACGCCGGCCGCGTCCCGTCCGCCTGGGGCCTGGGGGCGAGGCTGATGGTGCGCGGGGTCCGCCCCGTGGACGGAGACGCCAATCGCTCACAGGTCCGCGCGGCCCTGGAGGCGCACCGGGACAACGTCGACGTCTGGGCGGCGGTGCGGTCCATGACCTATCGCGATGACGCGTTCGGCGCGCAGCCCGTCACCACCGACGACTTCAGCCAGTTCCGCCGCAAGGAGGCCATCGAGGCCTCGGGCGCGGTGGTGTCCGGGTGGGGGAGCTGGTTCGACGGCCGCACCGCCGACGCGGTCATCCACCGGTTCCTCAACTTCTCCAATCCCCAGGTGGGCGTCATCGGGGCGTGGAGTCACAACATGAAGACCCACGGCAGCCCCTTCGCCAAGCCCCGGAGCCGCCCGAATCCTTCCATGGACGGTCAGTGGGCGGAGTGCAGCGCCTTCTTCGACCAGACGCTCAAGCCCGGCGCGCCCGCGCCGCAGAAGCTGCTGCACTACTTCACCGTGGCGGAGGAGGCCTGGAAGTCGACCCCCGTGTGGCCCCCCGAGGGCCTCTCCACGGAGCGCTGGCACTTCGCGGCGGACCACCAGCTCGCGCGCGAGGCTCCCGCCGGGGAAGGCGCCGACACCTACGAGGTCGACTTCGCCGCCACGACCGGGACCCACAATCGCTGGCACACGCCGGATGGGATGACGCCGGTGGTCTACGCGGACCGCGCCCGCGAGGACCGGCGGCTGCTCACGTATACGAGCGCCCCGCTGGACGTGGACGTGGAGCTCACCGGACACGCCGTCCTCACCCTGCACGTGGCCTCCTCCATGGAGGACGGCGCCTTCTTCGTCTACCTGGAGGAGGTCGACCCGAAGGGCAAGGTGACCTACCTGACGGAGGGGCAGCTCCGGGCGCTGCACCGGAGGCTGTCCGGCTCAGCGCCGCCCTACGTCACGCCCGTGCCGTACCACTCGTTCCGCCGCGAGGATGCCTGGCCGCTCGTGCCGGGCGAGGTGGCGACGCTGACCTTCGGGTTGCTCCCCATCTCGGTCCTCATCCGCCGGGGGAATCGTCTGCGGGTCGCGCTCGCGGGCGCTGACGCCGACAGCTTCGCCCGCGTCCCCGCCGAGGGCCGTCCCTCCTGGCGGGTCCTGCGCGATGCCGAGCACCCGTCCTGCATCGACCTGCCCGTGAAGCGGCGGGGCTGACCCAGCACCGGGCCCGCGCCCATCGTCACGTCCTGATCAACAGCAGACGATCCCTCCGGCAAGATGCTCCGCATCCGCCTGGCCTGCTTGCTCCACACCCTCCCACCGTCGGTGCCCTCCTCCATGACCCAGCGCATGCCCCCCTCCAGCCCGCATCCCGCGGACAGTCACGACCGGATCCGCGTCCGGGGTGCCCGCGAGAACAACCTGAAGGACGTGAGCCTCGAACTTCCCAAACGCCGGCTGACGGTGTTCACCGGCGTCTCGGGATCGGGCAAGTCGTCGCTGGTGTTCGCCACCATCGCCGCGGAGTCGCAGCGGATGATCAACGAGACCTACAGCACGTTCGTGCAAGGGTTCATGCCGACGCTGGGGCGGCCCGAGGTCGACGTCCTGGAGGGGCTGACGACCGCGATCATCGTCGACCAGGAGCGGATGGGCGCCAACTCCCGCTCGACGGTGGGCACGGCGACCGACGCCAACGCGATGCTGCGGGTGCTCTTCAGCCGCCTCGGCAAGCCGCACGTCGGCTCGTCCAACGCCTTCTCCTTCAACGTCGCTGGCGGCATGTGCCCGCGATGCGAGGGCATGGGGTCGGTGACCGATATCGACCTGTCCCAGCTTTACGACGACACCAGGTCGCTCTCCGAGGGCGCGCTCACCATCCCGGGCTACACCCCAGACGGCTGGCAGGTGCGCATCTTCGCCGCCTCGGGCTTCCTCGACCCGGACAAGCCGATCCGGAAGTACACCCAAAAGGAGCTCCACGACTTCCTCTATCGGGAGCCGACCAAGGTGAAGTTCGAGAGCATGAACCTGACCTACGAGGGGTTGGTTCCGCGGATCCAGAAGTCGTTCCTGACCAAGGACAAGGAGGCGATGCAGCCTCACATCCGTGCCTTCGTGGAGCGGGCGGTAACCTTCACCCCCTGTCCCGAGTGCGGCGGCACCCGGCTCAACGAGGCCGCCCGGTCCTCCAGGATCCAGAAGCTCAACATCGCCGACGCCTGTGCGATGCAGATCAACGAGCTGTCCGAGTGGGTGCGCGGTCTGAAGGAGCCGTCCGTCGCGCCGCTGCTGACGACGCTGCTGCAGACGCTCGACTCGTTCGTGGAGATCGGGCTGGGCTATCTCAGCCTTGATCGGCCGTTGGGGACGCTGTCGGGCGGCGAATCACAGCGCATCCAGATGGTCCGACACCTCGGCTCTTCGCTCACCGACGTGACCTACGTGTTCGACGAGCCGACGGTCGGGCTGCACCCGCACGACATCCAGCGGATGAATGGCTTGTTGCTGCGGCTGCGCGACAAGGGCAACACCGTGCTGGTCGTCGAGCACAAGCCTGAGGCGATCGAGATCGCCGACCACGTCGTCGACCTCGGCCCCGGTGCAGGCACCGCCGGCGGCGAGGTGGTGTTCGAGGGCACCGTCGAAGGGCTGCGGGCGAGCGGCACGCTCACCGGGCGGCACCTGGACGACCGGGCCTCCTTGAAGCCGTCGGTGCGCAAGCCGTCAGGCGTGCTGAAGGTGCGCGGCGCCGGCTCCCACAACCTGCGCAAGGTCGATGTCGACATTCCGCTGGGCGTGCTGGTGGTCGTGACGGGCGTGGCCGGGTCGGGGAAGAGCTCACTCATCCACGGGTCGGTGTCCGGCCAGGAGGGAGTGGTGTCGGTCGACCAGTCCGCCATCCGAGGTTCGCGCCGGAGCAACCCGGCGACGTACACCGACCTGCTGGAGCCGATCCGCAAGGCCTTCGCGAAGGCCAATGGCGTGAAGCCTGCCCTGTTCAGCGCCAACTCCGAGGGCGCCTGCCCGGCCTGCAACGGCGCCGGGGTCATCTACACCGACCTGGGGATGATGGCGGGCGTCGCCACGACGTGCGAGGAATGCGAGGGCCGACGGTTCCAGGCCGCGGTGCTGGACTACCGGCTCGGCGGGCTCAACATCGCCGAAGTGCTCGACCTGCCCGTGAAGGACGCGGCCGCCTTCTTCGGCGCCGGCAAGGCGCATACGCCGGCCGCGCACGCCATCCTGCAACGCATGATCGACGTCGGGCTGGGCTACCTGCGGCTCGGCCAGCCGCTGACCACGCTGTCGGGTGGCGAGCGGCAGCGACTGAAGCTCGCGACGCACATGGGCGCTGACGGCGGCGTCTACGTGCTCGACGAGCCGACCACCGGCCTGCACCTGGCCGACGTCGAGCAGCTGCTCAAGCTGTTGGACAGGCTGGTCGACTCCGGCAAGTCCGTCATCGTGATCGAACACCACCAGGCGGTCATGGCGCACGCCGACTGGATCATCGACCTGGGGCCGGGCGCGGGCCACGACGGTGGGCGGATCGTCTTCGAAGGCACCCCGGCCGCGCTGGTCGCGGCGAAGTCCACGCTGACCGGCAAGCACCTCGCGGCCTACGTCCGCTGAGCAGGTCCATGGCCGGCAATCCCAGCCGGCAACGGCGACTCTTGCCAGCCCCCAAGCGCCGGATCGCGGCAAGGCTTGCCGTCCTCACAGGTCGCTCCAGGGGAAGCGGCCTTGAACGTGGATTGGCCCTGCCCTTGCTCTGTCGACGGCATGTTCGCCCTTCCGTTGGGAGCCAGTGCCATGATGATGGGAAGAAGCTGCATCCTTGGAGCAGTCCTGCTGACGGCCGCGTGTGGTGTCTCCCACCCTGAACAGGAGGCCGCGGAGGACGACGTCACGGCGAAGTCTTGCCTCCCCAACTGCCCGCCGCCGACGAAGATCGCCTTCGCGTCGAACCGGGGAAGCGACCCCGCCCACCCCACCAACACCTACGACATCTTCGTGATGGGCACCGATGGCATCGTGTTGAACCGCGTCACGAACGACCTCGTGATGGACCGGCGCCCCAAACTCAACAAGGCGCTCACCCAGGTGGTCTGGCAGCGCGCCTACGGCCAGACGTCCCCGTACTTTGGCGACTTCGAGATCGTCACCGCCAACATCGACGGCAGCAACATGCAGCGGCTCACGAACCAGGCAGGTGACGACGAACAGCCCGCCTTCAGCCCCGACGGGACGCGCATCGTCTTCGCCCACTGCACCTCCCGGTGCAGCCTCTACCTGATGGACGCCAACGGCCAGAACCAGGCCCTCCTGGCCACGGACCTGCAAGGCGCCGGCAGCTACATCACGCCGAGCTTCAGCCCCGATGGCCTGAAGGTCGTGTTCGGCTATGAGGCGCTGAGCACGTCGGACATTCCCCGGCGGGGCATCTACCGCATCAACGTGGATGGGACGGGACTGGTGAGGCTGAACGAAGGCCCCTCCAACTGGACCTCGTTCTTCCCGGTCTACAACGCGGCGGGGACGAAGATTGCCTTCACCGCGAGCATCTCGGTGCAGAGCCTGTACGAGCGGGACCTCTACTCCATGAACGCTGACGGGACGGGTCTGGTCGCGCTGGAGACCGGGCCGGAGGACGACCAATGCCCGGCCTACAGTCCTACTTCCAATACCCTGGTGTTCGAGCGCCTCCCGGGCAACGGGAGCAGTAGCGAAATCTTCATGCGGTCCGTCAACGGCCCCCTCAAGAACCTGACGAACACCGTGAGCGCGAACGACGTCGAACCGTCCTGGCAGTGACTCCGAGCGGGCACGCGCGTAGCGGTAGCACACGGGGTCCCCGAGCCCGTCACGTCCGCGCAGACGCCCCGCGCGCCTTCCACGCCGCAGAACTCGGCGAAGCCGCCAGGGCACGTCTCACCGATGAGCGCGGGGCTGAAGGCAAAGCCAAGGGGCCCATGACGGACTGCTCGATGCACTGGCCATGGACACCGCACACGGTGCCGCTCGGGCAGAAGGGGTTCGGCGCCATGAAGTCACAGGTGACCAGGCACTGACGCGCCTCGGAGTAGGCACCAGTGCATGCATAGCCCTGCGCGCAGTCCGTCGACGCGAGCGCGTGCTCTGTCGCGGCCGGCGTGTACGTGCAGGCCTCGCCCTGCGTCTTCGTGCCGAGCGACTGCCTCATGACCGAGGGTCCCGGCGAAGCGACCGACTCTTGGAGAGGCACACGGGCCTCCGCAAGCTCAGCTTCCCGCTGAGCGGTAAGTCCGAGCCAGCCTGGCGGCCTTCTTGGAGAACTGCGACATCCCCTTCGACAAGGCCCACTCCTGGCTGAGAGCGTCTGCCCAGTCCGCAATCGCCTTGCGCTACGCGACGCTGAGCGCCGTCAACGCAGGGGCGGATGAGCCCGTCATGACTGCGCGGCCTACCTCATCTGCACGAAGGGGGTGGAGGACGGAGGCACCTGCGCCCGGGAGCCGCGCCTGGGAGAGCGCTGCCGCTTCACCGAGCCGGACGGAGGGCTCCCCTGGGTGTATTCCTGCCTCGAGGGGACCTGCGACAGCACGACGGGGCTCTGCCAGTAGCCGGGCGCCCTGGAGCGTTCGGGGAATGAGAGCGGTTGCTCGCCTCAAGAATCCGCAGCCGTGCTCACACCTTGATGGCCAGGCGCCCCGTCATATCGATTCGCTGGAGCAGAGGCTTCCGCGGCTGCTGCGCGAAGAACTCGTCCACGGCCCGGCGTGCTCCCTGCCAATAGCCGTAGTCATCAATGATCAGCACCCCTCCCGGTGAGAGCCGGGAGTAGAGGTGCTCCAGTTCGTGCCGGGTGGACTCGTACCAATCGGTGTCCAGGCGCAGGAGGGCGATGGTGTCGGGCGCCTGCGCGGGAAGTGTCTCCTCCACCCTCCCCTTCACCAGATGGACCTGATCCATGGGATAGCCCGTGCTGCTCACGTTGGCGCGCACGTCCGCCTCGTCAGCGATGCACCAGACGTTGAAGCCCTCTCGCCGGGCGGACCTGGACAGGAGTTGCTCCGCCGAGACGCCGCTCCAGGAGCGGTCCGCGGCAGTGGGCGGGGTCATCCCCTCGAAGGTGTCGAAGAGGTACAGCGCGCGCTGCGCCCCCAGGCCCAGCAGGGCCCTGGCCGCGACCATCATGCTGCCACCGCGCCAGACCCCGCACTCCACGATGCTCCCGGGGATGTTGTTCGCCACCACGTAGCGCACGGCGTGCAGCAGCGCGATGAGCCGCTCGGGACTGGTCATCGTGAAGGCGAGGACCTCCTCGCAGAGCCGCTGCTCCTCCTCCGTGAGGTCGGGGGGAAGGCTCACGTGCTCAAGTGCGCGCCGCATCCACCCCGTCATGCTCCGTGGGAGGAGACGGGCAACGAGGACGCGCGGTGAGGGCAGGCTGGCTTTCATGCGGCGAATCTATGCCAGGTGAGGCGGGGACGCTCCAAAGCGCGCCACTGCGGCAAAGCATCTCGCTGCTCCACCGCGGGGTCACCACGTCGTCACCGTGCAACTCGCCAGCAAACGCATCCAGCCCGTCGTCCGACGACTTCATCAAGTCGATCAGGCCCGTGAGCCGGCGGCGGGAACATGGGCGGGCGCGCGCCCCAGGGGCCTGGCCACGGGCCGGCGCTCGTACATGTCCCAGGCCCACAGCAGGGCCCACTGCAGCGCGACGGTGGCGATGAAGAGCAGCGGCCACAGGCCCGAGTAGGGCAGCCGGGCGTAGTGCACGCCGAGGTAATAGACGTAGAACTGCAGCAGGTAGGCCGTCAGCGAGTGGCGCCCCATCAGGCTGGCGGGGCGCAGCAGGAACCCCAGACGGCCGAAGTGCTCGGTGCGCAGGAGCAGGCCCAGCCCCGCCAGGGCCATGCCGCCGTAGAGCAGCAGGTAGGCCGGGCCCGGCGGGAACTTCTGCTTGGGGGACGTGAGGGCGCCCAGGGCGGAGGCCACGCCCTCCGGCAGGTGCTGGCCTCCCGAGCGCCGCAACCATACATAGACGGCCACCAGGGCCAGGCCGGTGACGGCCAGCGCGCCGCCGACCTTCACGAGGCGCCGTGCTGCCTGGAGCACCTGGCCTGCCTTCAGCAGGTCACCCAGCCACTCGCCCACGGCGCTGCCCGCCAGGTACACCCCGAACCACGGAACCAGCGGGAAGTTGGAGAAGAGGACCGACTGCACCAGATGGCCGAAGAGCACCTCTTCGGTGAGCTGCGCGGCCGGCAGTGTGGAGTTCATGCCCAGGCTCAGCACCTGGCTTCCGGCCACCAGCGCCATGCCCAGCGCCAGCCGGGCCCGGGCGCCCATGCGCGTCACCAGCAGCGGCCCCACCAGCAGCGCCACGCCAATGGTGTCTGTCATGAAGAGGATGCGCACCAGGTGCCCGGCCTCCTCCACCCAGGACAGGTAGGTGGGGACGATGAGCAGATGGCCCGCGGTGAGCAGGAACAGGCCCCGGCGCCACAGCCGGGAACGGACCGGGCCGAAGGCCCCGCGCCGCTGGGCGTACAACAACCCCAGCATCAGCCCGCTGATGAGCATGAAGGCGGGCGAGGCCAGCCGCGTCACCAGGTGCGTCTTCTGTCGCAGGGCCTCCGCCTCGCCGCCCAGCGGGCGCAGGTAGGCGTCCACGAAGTGCGCCAGGAAGACCAGCAGCATGGCCAGCCCTCGCGCGGCGTCCACCGCCAGCAGCCGCGGGGAACTGCCTTTCAACGCCGCCGTGGCCGTTTCCCCGGAGCGGGGTCCTTCTTCTACATGCGTGGGTGTCACTGGAGGGCAGCTCCTCGTCTGGAGGCCCTCTGCCCGCGGATCTCGGTAGTCATTACCTGGGCAGCCCCCCGTTTGGCTGAATCTTTACCACCCTCTCATAATTCGAGGATGTTGTCCAGACATGCCCTCGTCCCTCGGACCCTTGGCATTGGTGAAGGGCAGGCCTGGGTTAACGGCCGAACTTCACTTCCTTGACGTGTTTGGCATTCAAACGGCGCCCCGGTGGATCCGCACGTTGCCCGCGGCGCTGTTGCCAGGCGCCCATGGCTGAAGGCGAGGCTCAACCCGGGATGCCGACCTCCGCGCACGCGGCGGCCTTCAGCCGTGCGCGGTCGACGCCCAGGGCCGTCAGCGCGCGCACCACGGTGCCGCGCTCGAGGGTGCACGTGGCCGCGACGACATGCGCGCTCCGCAACAACGAGGGTCGGGTCGACTTCGACAGGGCGACGGCCTGCTGGAAGACCTGCTGCGCCTGCGGCGTCGAGCGGAAGACGCCAGGGGCGGGCCGACGCTCCACCGGCGCCTCCAGTCCACCTTCGTCCTCCGCGAACCCGGCGGCGGCCAGCGCGCCGTGGTGCGCGGACTCGATCGCCTTGCGCAGCGCCGAGGGGTCTGCTCCGACGCGCTCGAAGGCACGCACCGCGCTTCCATCCGGAAGCTCGAGTGCCGACAGCAGCAGGTGCTCCGGGCCCGGCAGCTCTTCACCGGCGCGCAGCGCCTCCGCCTCCGCTTTCGTCAGCAATTGCCGGACGGTCCTCAGGTCCTTCACGGCGTTCAACAGTCCCATGACGTCCTCCTTGAGAGTGGTCAGCGCCCCTGCGGCTCGCGCAGCTGCGGCGTGAACTTCTTGTGGGCGGCCTGGGCGCTGATGCCGAGCGCCTCGCCAATCTGCGCCCAGGTCCAGCCCTGGCGGACGGCCTCGATGACCGCCGCGAGCTCCAGCTGCGTCGCTCGACGGCGCAAGGCGACGACCGCCGCCAGCGCCGCCTCGGGATCATCCGGGGCCGGGATTCCCTTCAGCTCCTTCATGTCCATCAACCTAGGTTGATGGACCGCTGTTGTCAACCCAGGTTGATGGGCGCACGGAACCCAGAACACCAGACATGCGGCCCCCCATCCGGCCGTCAACGCCCGTATGCTTCCGCGCCATGACTGTGGATCCCCGGTGGGCGCGGGCCGCCCGGAACAACGCGGAGTGGTGTGACGCCGTCTGCCGCGCGCATGGGCGCCCCGGCCGGTTCGACGACGGCCTGTGGCTCAATGCCGCGCCCGTGCCGGCCTTCTATCCGAACGCGGTCACCCTCACGGCGGAGGTCGCGGAGCGCACGCTTGAAACCCTCTCCCACCTGGACCCGCCGGGACGCTGGGGGGTCAAGGACAGCTTCGCGACGCTGGACCTGTCGGCGCGCGGCTTCGACCTGTTGATGTCCGCGCAGTGGATCCACCTGGACGCCCACGCGCCCCCACCCGACACGTCCTCGCACGTGCCCTGGCGGACGGTGCGGACACCCGGGGAGCTGGAGTCGTGGGAGGCCGCGTGGAGCCACCCGCCCGGGGCCGCCCATGCGCCGGTGTTTCCTCCAGCCCTGCTCCAGGAGGAAGGGGTCGTCTTCCTCGCCGCGGGCGATCCAGCGCGCCCCCTGGCCGGAGGCATCGCCTCACGGGCCGCGGGGGTCGTGGGCCTCTCGAACACGTTCCTCGCCGAAGGTGCGCCGCCCCTCCTCTACGCGGAGCTGCTCGCACACCTGCGGACGATGTTCCCGGGCCTTCCCGTCGTGGGCTACGAGCACGGCGAGGCGCTCGACGCGTGGCGAAGCCTGGGTTTCGAGTGCGTGGGTCCCCTGCGCGTGTGGCTCAAGCAGCGGGGCTGAGCCCCCTCCCCGGCTTCATCAGAAGCCGGGCGGAGCCTCGCTGCCCCGGGGCGCTACCGGGAAGCAGCGTGAGCGCCCTGGCTCCTGTGGAGTTGAATCTGCGCTTGGATCCACGGGATGTAATGGGAGACCCGGGCGTAGACACCCGGCAAGCCCGGCCTCGCGCAGCCAACACCAAAGCTCGTGATCCCCTGGAGCGTGTAGCCCTTTGCCTGCTTCATGACCAGGGGCCCTCCACTGTCACCCTGACACGCGTCCTTGCCTCCCTGCGCGTACCCGGCCCCGAGCATCGCCTGCGAGTCGATGAGGACGCCTTGAGAAGCGTACATCCTCGCCAACTGCCGGGAATTCACGGTGGGGACTCCCACCTGCATCAGGATGGTGGACGTGTCGTAGCCCCCCTCCCTGGTCAGGCCCCACCCCGCGACCGTGGCCATCACGTTGTCTGGAACCTGCTCGCCATCAACCGGGAGGCAGACAGGGACGGGCGTGGGTCCAGGCGTGAGTGAAGGGGCCACGTTGGGGCGCATGCTGGAGGATTGGCCGCACCCTCCGGCAATGGATGGGTTGAACTTGATGGGGCTTTCGAGCACGAGGACGGCGACATCGTTCATCGTCGTGTCAGGGTCGTAGTCCGGATGCTCGACCACGCGCTTGACGGGAACGCGGACCTGACCGGCCATGGGATGCAGCAGGTCATGTGCTCCTGCGACCACCGTGAAACGGTAAACACCGTCCGCGACACAATGAGCCGCCGTGAGAATGATATTGCTCTCGTCCCGGGTGCCCGTCCTGACGATGGAGCCCCCACAGAAGTGGCTGCCATCGGCCTGAAGGCTGACAATCCAGGGGTGGCTGCCTGGACGCGCCTCGACGCCCCCCACGATCTCCTGGCCAACGCGGTCCACGGCCTCGACGCGGTCCAGCTCCGCACCACCACAGCCCAACAGACTCACCGCGACGACAACACTCCACCCCAAGCGCATGGACCTCTCCTGTTTCAAATGGAGAGGCCGGTGCTAGCAAGCCATGGGCCACGAGCCTGCGAAGGGAGCCGTGCGCCGTTCCGCGGAGCGGCGGGCGGGCTGACACGTCAAGACACGTCCGGTGGCTCCTGGGACGCGTCAGGCCCCTTGGACGGAGAGGCTCAGAGCCCTTCGCGCAGGTTCTCCTCCGCGATGCCCGTGAGTCGTGACACGTGCTTGTGAAGCCACGTGCCGAAGGGCTGGATGCGCGCGGGAGGCGTCTTCCTGGGGAGCGCTTGCATGCTTTCGTCGAACGGAACGACGGCGTGCTCCCCCGTCGGAGACTTCGTGCGGTGGTCAAAGGCGAAGGACCTGTCGACGTGCCACCCGCCGTGGAACACGAAGAGGTTCTCCAGGTCCTCGTTGCCGGTGGCCTCCACGAGCCCGTCGATGTCGTAGATGTCGTCGGAGATCTCCAGACAACTCCAGCCGCCGCCCGTGACGTTGCCGCACAGGAACGTGGGCAGGCCCTTGTCGATGGTGTTGTCCACCATCCAGGTGATGGAGCCGTACACGCGCAGGAAGTAGTCCCAGCTCGACTCGCCCTTCCTGGGCTTGAGCGCCTTCGCGCCGTTCCAGCTCCCGATGCGGTCTTTGTATTCGCGCTTGAAGAGGGACAGCTGTTGGCCGAGCGAGGCCATGCGCCGGGGCTCCTTCTTCACGTCCAGGTGCTCCGCGACGAAGTGCGCCTTGGGGAAGCGCTCGTGGAGGTCCTTCAGCATCGCGATGGCCGTGTCGACGGCCGCGTAGGCGTCCTGGGGTTTCGCGAAGGCGGGGCCCTTGGGCGCGGGAGACTTCTTCGGGGAGCCCTTCGGAGCCTTCGGTTCGGGATTGGGGTACTTCGCATCCCGGAGCTCGACGGTGTGCAGGACGAAGCCCTCCTTCTCTTTTGCGCGAATGCGCTTCTCCGCCCGCGCGATGGCTTCCTCGTGGCTCGCGGTGACGGTCTCGTTGCGATACTGCTCGATGGTCCGGTCCCCATCGACGCAGATGTCCCAACCGATTGATGGGCCCTTGCGGTACTCACGGACCGTCACGCGCTTCTTCGTCGCGTTCCAGGGGTTGCCGTCGCGGAAGCCGAGCTTCCGGTAGCGCGCCACCAGCGCTTCGACGTCCGTCGCCTCCACGAGCGACAGGAGGTAGGCGCCGTTCATGGTGCCGCGGCGGACCACCGCCTGCGTCCCTCGGACTTCCACGTCGACGAAGAGGAGCGACAGTGGCTTGAAGAGCGTGAACCGCTCCTTCACGGGCGTGGTGAGCTTCAGCGCCCCGGGCTCCGGCTTGTGGAGGGTTCCCTCGCTCCAGACCCGCAGCTCGCCGCCCGCTGAATAGAGCCAGACCTCGTCTTTCAGCGAGAGCTGGGGATCCGAGTACCAGATGGCCTCGCCGCCATTGAGCTTCTGCAGGTTCTTCCAGTTGGGCATGGCGGGCTTCTTCGCACGGGAATCGTGGGCGGCATATCGGAGAGTCGTCGTGGTGCACCACGCCCAGGACAACGTCGACTTCCTGGCGCCCTGAGAATGCCAGACACGCTCAATGCGTCGCAGTGTCGGCTTTCGTAGTACTCTTTCGTAGCAACCGTGCATTCCCCTGAACGCAGTCGCCACCCCTCGAAAGGAACGTCGCCATGTCGAAGGTTGTCGCAATCATGTCCATGTCGCTCGATGGCTACGTCGCCGACCGCAACGATGGCGTGGCCGAGGTGTTCGACTGGTACTTCAGCTCGGGGGACGTCGAATTCCACACCGGAGGGTCGGACCCCATGACGTTCAAGGTGTCCGGGCCGAGCGCCGAGCACCTTCGCGCCCTCACGTCCGGACTGGGTGCCATGCTCACCGGTCGACGCACCTTCGACGTCGCCCAGGGCTGGGGCGGAAATCACGCTTGGGGACCCGCATTCGTCCTGACCCACCACATCCCCGCGGGATGGCCGCGACCCGACTCGACGGTCCACTTCGTGACCGACGGCATCGAAAGCGCCGTGAACCAGGCCAAGGCCGCCGCCGCCGGGAAGTCCGTTGGGGTCCATGGCGCTGACACCCTCCAGCAGTTGCTGAATGCGGGCCTCCTCGACGAAATCCACGTCGACATCGCGGCGGTTCTTCTTGGCTCCGGAGTGCGACTCTTTGACCACCTCACCGGCACGCCCGCCGTCCTTGGCAACCCGACGGTGATTCCGGGCGTCGGCGTTACCCACCTGCGCTACCCGGTACGAAAGGCGTAGTCCCACCCCCCACCGGCCTGGGGCGTGACGCGGACGCATGCATCGTTTGCGCGGCCGGGGACTCCTGGAGAAGCCCTCTTCCGGGCGCAGGGAGCCCCTATGCGCAACCCGTCGAAATCCATCGCAGTCGTGGCTGTCCTTCTCGTGGGCCTGCTCCTGGGGGGGCCCGCCGCCGCGCATGACTCGCTGCGCGAGCGGATTGAAGCCTTCGTGCGCGCCGAGCAGAAACGGCAGAAGGTGCCCGGTCTCGCCGTGGGGGTCGTGAGTCACGGGCGGGTCGTGCTGGCGAAAGGGTATGGCTTCGCGAACCTGGAGCACCAGGTCCCCGTGGAGACGGACACCCTCTTCCAGTCCGGCTCCGTGGGGAAGATGTTCACCGCGATGGCGGTGATGCTCCAGGTGGAGGCCGGCAGGGTGGCGCTGTCCGACAGCATCACGAAGTACTTCCCCGACGCGCCCGCGACGTGGCGGCCCATCACGGTGCGCCACCTGCTGACGCACACCTCCGGCGTCGGCGACATCTACGACGTGCTCGACCTCCGGCAGGACTACACCGACGCGGATTACCTGCAGATCGCCTATGGGCGACCCCTCCAGTTCCCCGCCGGCCTGCGCTTCAACTACAGCAACACCGGCTACGTCCTGCTGGGCATCCTGGTGAACCAGGTCGCGGGCACCTCCTACATCAACGTCCTGGGGTCGCAGGTCTTCCGGCCCGCGCACATGACGTCCGCGCGAGGCATCAGCGAGGAGGACGTCATCCCGAACCGCGCGGCCGGCTACAGCGTGGTCAACGGCGTGGTGAAGAACCAGGAGTGGGTGTCGCCGTCGCTGAATCGCAACGCGGACGGTTCGCTCTACTTCTCCTTGAAGGACATGCTGGCCTGGGACGCCGCCGTGGACCAGCGGGCCCTCCTGGGCCGGGGGAGCTGGCAGCAGATCCTCACCCCCGTGAAGCTCAACAGCGGGGCCTCCTATCCGTATGGCTTTGGCTGGATGCTCCAGGAGCGCGCGGGCAAGCCACTGCATCAGCACACCGGTAGCTGGCAGGGCTTCCTCAGCATCTACTCCCGCTTCCTCGGGGACGGGCTGTCCATCGTGGTGTTGCTCAATTCCAACAGCGCGAACCCGACGGCGTTCGCGGACGGGATCGCGGCCATCGTGAACCCCGCGCTCGCGGTGCCACCCCTGGCGCCCATCCCCGACCAGGAGCCGGCGCTGACGGCGCGGTTCACGGCGCTGCTCGAACAGCTCCGGAACGGGACGCTGGATCCGGCGGAGTTCGCGTACGTCCCGAGCTGGTACTTCCCGGAGGTCGTGCCGTACTACCAGGACCTGTTGCAGGACCTGGGGCCGGCGGGGCCGCTCGTCCTGGCGAAGCGCGAGGCGCTGGGCGATGACCTCGTCTCCACGTACCTGGTGAAGTTCGGGACCACGACCTGGCGCTACAAGGTGAGCATCCTCCCGGATGGCCGCGTGACCCACCTCGGCCTGGCTGGGAACTGAACCCACCTCTAGTCCACGGGCGGAGCGGCGGCGCATAGGATGCGCCGCCATGGACTTCCAGGCGCGACTCGAGGCGCTCACGCACCAGCTCCAGCCCTGGTCCCCGCTCTGGTCCCGCTCCATCCTCCAGGGCTGGCCCGGGTCCGGCGCCGCCTGGCCCGAGGACTGGCGGGCCTATGCCCGGTCGCTCGATGAAGCGGGCGAGCGGAGCCTGGACCAGGGGACGCTCGTGGGCGCCCCGCCTCCGTCCCTGGGCGCGCTCCTGGGCGCGCTCCAGGAGCTGACGGCGCTGCCCTGGCACGAGGGCCTTCACGCGCTGACGGTCGCGGAGACGCAGGGACTCAGCGTCAAGAAGACCCACGAGCTCGAGCGGGTGCTCGCCCTGCTCGCGCCAAGAACGCGCTTCATCCATCAGGCGGTGGATATCGGCGGCGGCATGGGACATCTCGCCCGCCTCTGCGCGCGGACGTTCGGGTGGACCTTCCACAGCATCGACCGGGACGCCGCGTTGCAGGACAAGGGCCGGCGGTGGCTGACGAGAACCGCCCCTCCGGGCGAGGACACCCTGTGTTTCATCCAGGCCTCCGTCGAGGACGGGCCCCAACCGCGGATTGATCCGCTCTTCTCCGGCAGGGAACGGGCCTCCATCGGTCTGCACACCTGCGGGCCGCTCGCCCTCACGCAGCTGCGCAAGAGCCAGGGGGCGGGCTTCGTGCTGAACATCGGCTGCTGCTACGACAAGCTGGAGGCCCCGCGGGATTACCCCGTCTCCCGCTTCGGGAGCGCGCATCCCCTGCCCTTCACCCCGCATGCCCTGGCGCTGACGACGCGGGGACGGCACCACAAGACCGAGGAGGAGTTCGCGCGGATGAAGCAGGTGTACGCGTGGCGCTTCGCGTTCGATCTCCTGTCGAGGCAGCGCTTTCCCGAGCGCGGCTTCGTGCGGGCAGGAGACGCGCCCCGGACGCTCTATGCCGGACGCTTCGCCGTCTACGCGCGCGACCGCCTGGAGCGCCTGGGCCTGGACGCCGGCATGACGGACGCCGAACTGGAGGCCTTCGAGGTGTCCGTTCGCGCCGAGACGCGGGAGCTCCTGCTCTGTCATCTGCTGAGGGACCGCTTCGCGAGGGCGTTGGAGGTCGTGCTCCTGCTGGATCGCGCGCTCCTCCTGGAGGAGCAGGGCTTCCAGGTCGAGATCCTCCAGCTCTTCGATCCGCGCCTGTCTCCGCGCAACCTCGCGCTCATCGCGTCACGGAGCGCTTGAGCACGTACGTGACGCCTCCGCATCCCAGCACCCTGCGCGTCGCGGGGCTTGACGCTCCGGTGTCCGCTACGGCGCCGGTTGGGCTTCAGGGTTCTGCAAGGACTCGCGCGCGCGCAGGCGCTCCTCGCGCAGCTTCGAGACCAGCGCTTGCGCCTTCCCCCGCTGTGTCTCGTCGAGGAGCGCTTCAACATCGCGGTAGGCCGCTGTCTCGTTGTCCTCGATCGCCTGGAACAGGGCCCGCTGCCGCTTCAGGGCCTCTTCGCTCAGGGGTGCGGGAGGTTGGGCGGGAGGCCTGTACGCGGGCCGGCCCCCCAGACCCACGGGGGCGTTCCTTCCCGGCATTCCGGCTCCGGGCGAGGGACCGCCTCCTGGGACCGGTTCGGGCTGCCAGATCGCCCAGAGCTGTTCACGCAGGGGGCGGTTGGCCGCGTCGAGGGCCTCCTCCCGCTGGCCTACCTGGATCAACTGGTCGGTGGTGAGCCCCAGCTCCTGATGGCGCTCGAGCAGCAGCGCGAGCGGCGATTGGAAGAGGACCCTGGGGGGCGGAGGACGCCCTGGACGTTCCGCCGGGGACGACGAAGCGCAGGCCGTAGCAAGGCCCACCAGCAACAACCACTGCACGAGACGGCGCGGCGACATCGGTCCTCCTTGGGGCGGGAACGGCTGGCACCCGCCGTCGGGGTTGGGAAGGTTCGACACAGCCGCTACGCGGCCACGGCCTCGGTGATGCTGAGCGCGGCCGGCGTGGGGATGACGCGCGAGAGCCGCAGGCCCGCCTGGGCGAAGAGCTTGCGGAAGTCCTCCTCGGTGCGCTCCCGGCCGGGCAGCGAGGCCAGCATCATCACGTCCAGCACCTTGCCCCCGTGCGGCGCGCACCCGGGCGGGATGACGGTGTCCACCACCTGCCGGCAGGCGCTGAAGTCATCACCGCGCGCGATGGGCCCGTTCTCCAGGTCCGACAGGCTGGACATGCCCCGGTGGAAGGTGGCGCCCGCCGCCGTGGCCAGCGCTCCGGAGAGGATGAAGCCAAAACCAGGCTCGACGAGGAGCTGCGCCGGGTGGACGGGCGGTGGGGTCATCTCCCGGTCGTACTCCCGGTCAAATCCAGACGTCAATCCACCGGGCCAGGGACGCGCCTGCTCAGCGGGCCCCCAGGCTCCGCGGCAGCGCCACCCTCTCCGGGCTTTTCTGGGCCGGATTGAACGGGATTAAATTCCTGGCATGAAGATCATCCCCGACGCGAATGCGTCTCCCACGCAGCAGCTTCATTCGGCCATCACGGGCCTCTTCATCACCCAGGTCATTGGCACCGTGGCCCGTCTGGGAATCGCGGACCTGCTCGCGGGAGGAGCCCGCGACAGTGACTCGCTGGCGGCCGAGCTCGGCGTCCATCCAGGCGCCTTGTTCCGGCTGATGCGAGCCGGCGTCACCGCCGGCATCCTCGAGGCCGTCTCCGAGCGGACCTACGCCCTGACGCCGATGGGCGAAGGGCTGCGCTCGAACGTCCCTGGCTCGCTGCGAGAGGTGGCCATCCTCCTGACCGACAAGTCGCACTGGTTGCCCTGGGGGCTGCTCTCCGAGGCGGTCCGCACGGGCAGGTCCCCGGTGCAGGCCGCCCTCGGCTCCGACATCTGGGGGCACTTCGCCCGGAATCCCGAGGAGGGGGAGCACTTCGCCCAGGCCATGGGCAATGTGTCCGGGCTGGTGGCCAGCGAACTGACGCACCACATCGACTTCGCCCCCTTCGCCCGCGTGGCGGACATCGGAGGAAGCCACGGCGAGCTGCTTGCGCAGGTGCTGCGCCCCCATCCCTCCTGCCGGGGCATCCTCTTCGACCTGCCCCAGGTCGCTGAAGGCGCGAAGACGGTGCTTCAGTCCCGGGGCCTCGCCAGCCGGGTGGACGTGGTGGCCGGGAGCTTCTTCGAGCCCGGCATTCCCTCCGCCGAAGCCTACCTGCTCAAGCACATCCTCCATGACTGGGATGATGAGGCCTCCACCACCCTCCTGCGCCAGCTCCACGCCGCGGCCCCTCCTGGCGCCCGGCTCTTCGTGCTGGAGCTGGTGATTCCGGACCACCGGACCCCAGACTCCTCCCACCTGGTCGACCTCAACATGCTGGTGCTCGCCGACGGGCGCGAGCGCACCGGGGACGAGTTCCAGGCGCTGCTCTCAGCGACCTCCTGGAAGGTGGAGCGCATCATCCCCACCCGGAGCGGGACCAGCATCATCGAAGCAGTGAAGGCCTGAGCGACGGCACAACCCCAACCAGGGCCTGGACCTCATCCCCTACAACCCATTTCCGACGGTCCGGACGTATAGGTCTACACGCCCCCCGGGTCTCGTCCATGTGCCACCGCTCCCAGCCCTCCAAGCCCCCCCAGGTCGGACGCGCCCTCTTCGTGGCGCTCGCGCTCCTCGTCCCGCTCGCCACTGCGTGTGGCGACGAGACTCCCCCCGAAAAGCCCGGTTCATCCGAGACCCAGGCCGACGCGGGCGGGCCGGATGCATCCACCTGGATGCCTCCCGACGCCTCGTGTGTCGGCGCAAGGTGTGATGCGGAGCCCATCACCGAGTCGCCCGACGCGGGCGCCACGGATGCCGGCCCCGCGGATGGCGGCGCCCCGGATGCCGGCCCCGCGGATGGCGGCCCGGAGATTCCACCGCCCCTGACCGTCGACCTGAGCGCTCCGTCCGAGCTGCTCGTGCGCAGCGACGGGTCCGCCGCCCTGCGTGTGGGCGTCAAGCGGCGCGAGGGCTTCACCGGCCCCATCACCCTCGCCCTTCGCGGCCTGCCCCCCGAGGTCTTCGTGGCCGACCGCCACGTGTCGCAGGACACGAGCGCGGCGGCGCTCGTCGTGAGTGTGTCGGAGCGCGTCGGGCCGGGGACCCGCCTCGACGCGACGCTGGTGGCCACGGCGGACGGCCGCTCCACCTCGCGGCCGCTGCGGCTGCTGGTCTCGGGCCCCTCCTTCTCCCTGGATCCCACCTTCCCCGTGGTGCCCCTGGGCTGGACCGACACGTCACGGAGCTTCGCCGTGCAGCCGGACGGCAAGCTGCTCACGGCATACGCCATCTCCAAGGACTCCTGGCCGGGCGGCGCGAAGGGCTTCGTGCTCGAGCGCCACCACGCGGATGGCGTACCGGACCTGGCTTTCGGGATGCTCGGGACGGTGACGCACCAGCGTCCGGCGGTGCTGAGATTGCTCGCGCTCAAGCCCCTGCCCACGGGGGGGCTCCTCGTGGCGGGCACCGCTGCGGACTGCCATGACAGCAACAACGAGCCCCCCTGCACCGTCCTCGTTTCGCGCCACCTCTCCACGGGGGCGCTCGATCCGAGCTTCGGGGACGCGGGCGTCGTTTCGGCCCAGTTCACCGCCAATCCCCGCGCCCCCGTGAAGCTGCTCGCGGACGAGGCAGGCCGGGTGTCGCTGGCCGTGTCGTACTATGTGCGGACCCAGGCGGACTCGGACGTCTACGCCGTGCAGCGGTGGGAGGCGGATGGCAGGCCTGTCGCGGGGTTCGGGACGGAAGGGAAGGTGACGTTCCCGCTCCCGGCGAGCGAGCAGCGCTCCGACCATCTCAGCGAAGCCCTCCAGCAGAAGGACGGCACCATCGTCATCGCCGTCACGCTCTTCGATGGCAGCAGCTCGAACTTCCACGCGCTGGGGTTCATCCGCATGGACGGAGCGACCGGGACGACCTCGTGGGGGGTGGATGGCAGTTACTCCCTGCATCGGACTGTCGTCGCGGACGGGCACGGCCGGTTCGTCTCGCTCCTCAGCACGGGTGCCCCCACCTATGACGTCATCGTGCAATGGTATGACCAGAACGGCTCGCGCATCTACGGCGCGGGAAGCTCCACGATGCCGGCGCGCCTGCTCGCCGTCGGCTCGGCCAACGAGCTGTTCTTCGATGACGTGGGCACGCCCTACACGGTGGGCCGGGTTGAAGGTGGCGGAGGCCTGGCGGTGGTGCGCTTCACCCGGCAGGGGACGGTGGACCCGGGTTTTGGCACCCAGGGTCTCGTCCGGCTGGACAACCGCCTCAGCTCCTTGTCTGGCTTCACCCGCGAGCCGAATGGCTGTCTGCTCGCGCGCACGTGGCCGGAGCCGGGACTGATCCGCATGTGGCCGTGAGAGGCCCTGGGAATCCACACATCGGAAGTGGCGAATGATTGCGAGTCCGATGCCAGGCCGGCCAACAAAGGCGGACGTATGTCTCGATTGGGAATGCTTCTGGTGGGTGCGCTGGCCCTGGGTCTGACCGCGTGCGGGGGCCCCGAGCAGGCGGAGGACAGCACCGAGCCCCAGATGGCGTCGGCGCAGCAGGAGCTGACGCAGTACTGTGGCCTGAACTGCCCGAGCGGCCAGCACCCGACCACCTACCTGTGCAGCAGCTCGTGTGGCAGCTTCTGCACCAACATCAACAACGCGGTCCAGTGCGACAACAACACGGGCTCGTCCTTCACCTCGTGCGGCACGACCTGCCCGTCGCCGTACCGGGTCACCAGCACCTACGGCTCCTACCTCTGCAGCAAGACCATTCCGTACCTGAGCGGCAACAACACGGTCATCTGCAGTCTGTGATCGACCGCGTCTGAGGCGGACAAGGCCTCACCTCGAAAATGGCGGTGGACTGGCGGCTCGCGAGCGTCGCCAGTCCACCGCCATGGGATTCGTCTGTCTTTGCGTGTCGCGGCCCCATGTGAGTCACGGCCCGCCGCGCGGATGGGGCTCGTGGCATTCTGAGGGCCAGGCACAGGGTCTCGGGTGATTTCCATGAGCGACACGGCAGAAATCCGCATCCGCCCCGTCCAGGACTCGGACGGGCTGGCCCTCGAGGACATTCGCCGCGCGGCCTTCGAGCCCGTGTTCGCATCGTTCCGCGCGCTCCTGGGCGACGAGCTCTACGAGCTTGCGCAGGCGAAGGAGGACGCGGGCCAGGCCGACATGCTTCGTGGGCTCGTCGCGCCCGGCTCCGGCTGGGAGGTGTTCGTGGCAGAGCTCAACGCAAAGGTGATCGGCTTCGTCGCGGTGAAAGTCAACGCGGAGACCCTCATCGGCGAGATTGGCTTGAACGCTGTCCATCCTGCTCACGCCGGACATGGGACCGGGACGGCGCTCTACATGCACGCGCTCGGCCACATGAAGCGCGCGGGCGCTCGGGTCGCAACCGTGGCGACCGGTGGCGATGCGAGTCACGCAGCGGCGCGGCGAGCCTATGAGAAGGCTGGCTTCCAAGCTGCCATTCCAAGCGTGTGGCTCTGCCGCTTGCTGTAGCCCTCTCGACAGGACCGGTAAGGGGCTATCGGGCCTTGCACCGCTTCCTTCAGGCCGCTGCCATGAAGCTGCCGTAGCGCACGCGGTACATGAAGCGTGTGGCGAGGGCTGGTCCCCGGGTTGCGGTGAGGCCTGGCCATGTCCGCCCAGGCCGCCACCTCCAGCGCCGCGTCCACCTCCAGCGCGCCCTCCATCGCGCCACCCGAGGCCCTCACGCAGGGGGTGCTCGACAGCAACGCCGCCGTGCCGCAGGTCGACGCGGCGGTGGCCGCGCTGATCTCCCTGAGCGTGCCTTCCAGCACCCAGGTCCCCAGCCTCTCCTCGGACGTGGACAAGGCGCGCGCGGACGCGTCGCTGTGGACCACGACCTACCGTCCCCTGGTGTTGTCCACGCTCGCGGGCGTGGCCGCGTTCGGGCAGACCTTCGACACGGCCTACGCGCAGCTTCAGCCCCTCTCCGTGCGGCTGGCCGCAGGTGACTCCAGCGCCATCGCCCCCTTTCGCGCCCGCCCTGAGCGGAAACAAGGCGGGGTGACAATTCCTGCTCGACGAGTGCACGGGCTGGCAGCGGGTGGGATTGTTCCCCGTGCTGCTCCTCCAGCCGACGACGGGCGTCGCCGCCTGAGGTCCGACTCAACGGCCTCCTGCCCCGCGTCGTCGGGGCAGGGGGCGGGCCCCTGACCACTGCGTGACACCTGCCCCGTGGGCCAGCGTTCCCCACTGGAGGCGCCGGCTAGGGTGCCTTCGCTCGGAGCCGGGCCGCCGGCTGTCGCCGGGAGGCACGCGGCTCCCGGGGGAGGTCTTCCGTGTCCGTGCTCTCGGATTTCAAGCAGTTCGCGCTGAAGGGCAACGTGGTGGACCTGGCGGTGGCGGTGGTCATCGGCAATGCGTTCACCGCCATCGTCAACGCCGTGGTGGCGGACCTGGTGATGCCGGTGGTGGGGCTGGTGCTGCCGGGAGGGGACTGGCGCGAGGTCACCGTCACGCCGCTGCAACTGCGCATCGGACACCTGATGGGCGCGGTGCTGGACTTCCTCATCATCGCCCTGGTGCTGTTCCTCGTGGTGGTGAAGATGAGCAAGCTGTGGAGTCGTAAGGAGGCACCGCCTCCGCCCTCGACGCGGGTCTGCCCGGAGTGCCGGGAGACCATCCCCCTGGAGGCGCGGCGCTGTCGGGCGTGTACGTCCGCGCTGGAGCCCCTGGCGTCCCCCTCCGCCTGAGCGTTGAGCGCCGGGAGACACGACCGCCGGGCCCCCGTGTGGGAGGACCCGGCGGCGGAGTGCAACGCTTCAGCAGGGACGGCGGGGACTACCGGCCGGTGCGCTCGTCCACGGTGAGGCAGGGCTCCATCTTCTCCGGGGCGACGAGGAACAGCTCCTCGCGGCCCAGGTCCTGGGAGAGGCCCGGCGTGGCGAAGCCAATCTGGCCACCGCCGTCATACGCGAGGGCCAGCCAGTCGTTCTGCGACGCGGGGAACACGTTGTTGGCGGCGCCGGAGCGGTTGAAGTCCCGGGTGTAGGTCGCGGCGTCGATGAGCGTATTGCCATTGAAGTCCAGGTTGGTGCTCGCGTTGCCAGTGACCTGGACGTTGTTGAAGCGAAGCCCGCTGATCTTGGCCAGGTCCGCTTCGGTGGTCGGGGCGACGGGTGAGAAGGCGGCCCCCTCGTTGACCGCCGCCTCGCTGAAGGAAGCGACGCGCACGCGCGAGTAGTCGAGCACGTTGTTCAAGCCGCCAATGCCAAAGCCATAGAACTGGTACTCGTAGTTCATGATGCTCAGGTAGTTGGGCTTGTAGTTGCTGTCATCGTTCCCGCCGTGGCGCAGGCCGATGTTGTGCCCCAGCTCGTGCATGAGGGTGCCGGCCAGCTGCAGCTCCGTGCCGCCTCCGATGAAGCCCAGCGTCACGATGAAGTCATGCGCGGGAATGCCGCGCGAGATGCCGCTGGAGTTTCCGCCGTTGTACCGGTTCGCGAACAGCATGTAGTGGAAGAACGGCGCGCGGCTCGCGGCGAAGTACTTCCCCTTGATGACGTCGAAGTCCGTCCACACGGGGCTCAGGTCCGAGTCCGCGTCCGCCGCGGCGATCTGCTGGTCCACCACGAGGTGCAGCGTGATGCCCGTGGAGCCGTCGTAGTTCGTCACCGGCGCGTTGGCGAAGGCCGTGGTGACGCGGTTGCGCATCGCCAGGGACGGCTGGAGTCCCGGGTAGTAGTCCGCCTCGACGAAGATGTCCTTCCTGCGCGGGTTCGCGCCGAGCCCGGCCAGGTCGATGCCGCCCACGCCGTACGCCTCCGCATAGTCGCTGAGCCGGTCACCGTCCGTGTCCGTGCTGTTGGGATTGGTGCCCAACACCGTCTCCACGATGTCACAGATGCCGTCGCCGTCCGCATCCAGGGAGGTGATCAGGCATCCAGGGACCGGAAGCAGGGCCGCCGCTTCCATGCCCTGGCGGGTGCTGCCCGTCTCCGCATCCGGGAGGTCGGTGCCGCCACACCCGTTCAAACCCAGGAGCGCGACGGAAGCTGACAGCAGGGTCTTGTGAAGCCTGGACATGGGATTCCCTTTGTTCGCAAAGGATTGGCATCGCGCCAATCGCCCCTTCTTTGCATTTACCATGATTTTTCGGCTATTCTTTTTTTACTCGTTTAGCTCGACTTGAAAAGTCGTTGTCCGTGGAGTTGCCGCTGGCGGTCCTGGACGTGAGAGGGATGCCCCCGAGGCGAGGGGGACGGCCCCGCTTGCAAGCCTTGTGCGCACCGGCCGTAGGGCCCGGTGCATGAACCAGCTCAGTCCACGACCGCGGTGGCTTCGATCTCGACGAGGACGCCCGGCTCGAAGAGCACGGAGACCCCGATGAGCGATGCCGGCGCCGGCACGATCCGCAGCTCCTGGGAGACCTGCTCGATGCCGGCGAGGAAGGCGGGCATCAGTTCATGCTTCCAGTCCACCACGTAGATCGTCAGCCGGACGACGTCGCTGAACGTCGCCCCAGCCGCCGCGAGGGCGATGGCGACGTTGCGGTAGGCCTGCGCCACCTGTCCCGCCAGGTCACCCCGTGCGACGAGCTTCCCCTCCGTGTCGTACGCGACCTGTCCTGCGATGTGCACCTGCCGGGTGCCGGTGGCGATCGCCACCTGCCGGTACACGTCGGGCTTCATGAGTCCATTGGGGTTGAGCAGGGTCACGGGCATGGCGGCACTCCGAGCGAATGGGTGAATGCCGGGCTCGTATACCGGGCCCATTGACGAACGGCGTTCCCCTCTCCAGCGACGCGGTCGCTACAATGGAGCGCCCTCGATGAAACGCGCCCAGCTGGATGAAATCTTCGCCTTCATGGCCGTCGTGGACGCGGGCAGCTTCGTGGGCGGCGGCCAGGCCCTCGGCCTGACGCGCTCGGCGGCGGGTAAGGCCTTGGCCCGGTTGGAGTCCCGCTTGGGGGTGCGCCTGCTCAATCGCACGACGCGCCAGCTGAGCCTCACCGACGAGGGCCGTGTCTTCCATGAGCATTGCCTGCAAGTCCTCGCGGCCCTGGACGATGCGGAAGCCAGCGTCGGGCAGCGCGCGGGACCCCCCCGAGGGGTTCTCCGGCTCACCCTGCCGGCCGCATTCGGCAGACGGCAGGTCCTTCCCTTGCTGCGGGACTACCTGCGGACCTGGCCCGAGCTGCAAGTGGAGGTGAGCTTCACGGACCGCGTCGCGGACATCATCGAGGAGGGCTACGACCTGGCCGTGCGCATCAATGCAGCCCCCACCGATACGCGCCTGGTCTCCCGGGTCGTGGCCCGGCACCCGGTGTTCATCTGCGCCGCGCCCTCCTACCTCCAGGCGCACGGCGAGCCCGGCACGCTGGAGGACCTCGCGGCGCATGACTGTCTGTTCTTCAGCAGCCGGACGCGACGGCAGCACTGGCGGCTGCGTGAGAAGGGCGGCGCCCCGGTGAAGGTGGAGGGACGCAGCCGGCTGCGGCTCGACAGTGGCGAGGCGATCCGGGACGCGGCCGTCGCGGGGCTGGGCATCGCCTATCTTCCCGGCTTCCTGGTCGACGAAGACCTGGCGAGCGGGCGGCTCAAGGCGCTGCTGCCATCTTGCGAGACGGAGTCCGTCCCGATCATGGCGCTCTACCCGAGCAGACGTCACCTGCCGGCGAAGGTGCGGCGCTTCATCGACCTGATGGTGGAGCAATGGAGCGCGACCACCGTGGCCTGGAAGACAGGGGCGAGCTGACGTCGGGTTCGCCCCTGCCGCTCCATACAGCCTGCTCTTGCAATTCGTGCAACGAATTGAGAGGGAAATCCTCATCAGACTCGCTTCCTTCCCGGGTCCTGGGTGAATCGCCTGGCGCAAATCATGGTCAACCCTGGCTCATGGTCCCCTGTGCAATGACACACAGCGCTGCTGGAGCGCGGAGTTGCTCAGCGCTGGGCGGCGAGCCAGCGCTGGACCTCCTGCAGGTAGTCGCGCGGCAGGGCGTGGCCGCTCTCGAAGGTGCGGTGCAGCTTGTGCTTGGAGGGCGCGGCGGAGAAGAGCGCCGCGCTCTTCTCCACCGGCGCGAACTCATCCTGGTTCGCGGTGAGCAGCAGCCAGCGCTGCTTGACCCGGCCCACCACGTTGCCAGGCGCGACGTCCCCGAGCGTGGGCTCGATGTCCGGAGGCACCATCGTCACCAGGTCGGTGATGCGCGGCTCGCGCGCCGCCAGCAGCAGCGCCACCTGCGCGCCCTGGCTGTAGCCGGCCACCAGCACGCGCGTGGGCCGGCCCCCTTCAAGCGCATGCGCGAGGACGACCTGCGCATCCGCGACCGTGCCGGAGATCATCGACACGTAGGGCCCGGGCTCCCCCGCGTGCAGCCGCTTCACCAGGAGGCTCGGCTTCTCCCCGGGCAGCTTGCGCTCCCCGTGGTGGCGGGAGTCCAGGAGGTACACGCGGTAGCCCGCCGCGCGCAGCGCCTCGGTGAAGGCGCCGCCATAGGTGGGCGGGGCATCCGCGAGCCAGTCCTCCTTGCTGCGGGTGAGGCCGTGGAGGAGCACGGCCACGGGGGTCCGGGCGTCCCGGGCCTTCCCGTGGGGCTCGAGGACCCGCACGGGGATGCTCGCCCCGTCCGCGGCGGTCAGCGTGCGCTCAACGGCCCCCGTCACCGTGGGCGTGGGCGGCGCCGCGAGGGCGACCGGGGAGGCGAACAGCAAGGTGAGGACGAGGCGCAGGGAGGGCTTCATGGGTGGGCTCCGATGACTGGGAGGCCCCACCCTGCCCCGGGCTTCGTCAGGCCCAGGTCGGGCGCGAGTTGACCTAGAGTTGACCGGGCCTCGCGCAAGGTGCGCGCATCAGGGAGAGGCGTCCCATGCGGGTGCTCGTCGTCGAGGACAACCAGGACCTGCAGGCCAACCTGGCCAGCTTCCTTGCGCCGGACTTCACGCTCGACTTCGCGTCCACCGGGCCGGAGGGGCTCGCGCTCGCGCTGGCCCACCCCTACGACGCCATCGTGCTGGACCTGGCGCTGCCCGGGATGGACGGCTTGGAGGTGTGCCGCGCCCTGCGCCAGCTCGCGCCGCGGCTGGTGCCCGTGCTGATGCTCACCGCGCGCGACTCGCTGGATGACAAGGAGGAAGGCTTCGCCGCGGGCGCGGACGACTACCTGGTGAAGCCCTTCTCCCTGCGCGAACTGCGCTGGCGGCTGGAGGCGCTGGGGCGCCGCCCGGTGCCGCCCAGCGGACGGCGCCTCCAGTTCGGCGAACTGGAGCTGGAGCCCGAGGGCGGCTGGGCCCGTCGGGGCGAGCGGCGCGTGCGACTCAACCGCACCGAGTCGCTGCTCCTGCGGCTGCTGATGGAGGCGGCGCCCGCGCCGGTGCCGGCCGCCACCCTCGCCCACCGGCTGTGGGGCGACGAGGCACCGGAGGGCAGCACCCTGCGCACCCACGTCTATGGCCTGCGCCGCACGCTGGGCGCGCTGGGGTTGGAGCAGCTCATCGTCACCCGGCGCCACGAGGGCTATGCGCTGCAGGAGCCACCGCATGGCTAGGCCCCTGCGCGTCCTCCTGCGCCGCGCGCTGCTGCTGTCCGCGGTGCTCGCGCTCGCGCTGATGGGCGGCTTCTTCACCCTCTTCAGCTACGACCTGGAGGACACCCTCTTCAACCGGCTCGTCGCGGCGGAGGCAGAGCGACAGTTGGAGGGCCACGCCGCGGAGCTGCCCACCGGGATGAGCACGCACCGGGGGCATGCGGCCCTGCCGCCGGCGCTCGCGCGCAAGCTGTCCCCTTCCCTGTCGCGCGGTGAGTACGAGGTGGCCACGGACGGGGCGGGCCACTTCCACGTCGCCGTGCGTCCGGACGCACGCGGCGGTGAGCCGCTCTACGTCGCCTTCCGGGTGGACGCCTTCACCAGCACCACGGGCCAGCTGGGTCGCAACGCCTGGCTGATGCTGGTGAGCGCGGCGTTGGCGCTGCTCGCGGCCACGGGCATCGCCGTGGTCGTGGCCCGCCGCGTGAGCCGGCCGCTCGAGCAGCTTGCCGCGGCGCTCGGGGAGGACGCGCCCGGGGCCGAGGAGGACGAGGGTTCAGTGCAGGAGCTGGGCACGCTCCGGGCCGCGCTGCGCGAGCGCGACGCGCGCATCCAGCGCCTCCTGGAGCGCGAGCGGCAGTTCAACCGCGACGTGAGCCACGAGCTGCGCACGCCGCTCGCCGTCGCGCAGGGCGCCGTGGAGCTGCTCGAGCGCGCACCGCCCCGAGACGCCGCGGCCTTCGCGCGCCTGCGCAACGCGGTGCTGCAGATGGGGCTGCTCACCGAGGGCATCCTCTGGCTCGCGCGCACACCACGGGCAGGCGAGCGCTGCGAGCTGGGCGCCGTGTCGCACGAGGTGGTGGCGCTCTACGACGGGCTTCGCCAGCCCTCCGTCTCGGTGGTGGTGGAGGCGGAGGGGCCCGTGGAGGCGCCGGTGAGCGCCGCGGTGGCGCGCGTGCTGCTGGGCAACCTGGTGAAGAATGCCTTCGGCTACACGCGCACGGGCAGCGTGCAGGTGCACGTGGCGCCCGGCCTCTGGCGCATCAGCGACACCGGCGAGGGCCTGGGAAACGTGGCGCCCGAACACGCGGGCTTCGGTGTGGGGCTGTCGCTCGTACAGCGGTTGGCGCAGAGACTCGGCTGGAGCGTGACCTTCACCCCGCTGCAGCCGCAGGGCACCCGGGTCGAGCTGCGCTGGGCCTGAGCGGTGGGGCGTCCCCCGGGTCCTCACGCGAATCGCGAAGGATTGACCCGAGCCTTGCCCGTCTGCTCTATGGAGTGAAGCTGGTTGCGCCCTGCATGACATGACCGCCCCACCTCCCCTCCGTCCGCGATGCGCATCCCTGTTCTCCCGCGCCTGCCTGGCGATGGGCGTGTTGGTGTGGCTCACGGCCTGCGGTCCGAAGGAGGGTTCGGGGCTGGAGCGCGTGCAGCGCGCGGGCGTGCTCCGCTGGGGCGCGGATGCGCAGGGCGGAGAGCCCTACGCCATGGAGGACCCGGAGCGCCCGGGCCAGTACCGGGGCTTCGAGGTGGAGCTGGCGGATGCCCTGGGCCGCGAGCTGGGCGTGCGCGCCGAGTTCGTCCAGAACGACTGGTCCAGCCTCATCCCCTCGCTGGAGCGGGGCGGCTCCTTCGACGTGGCGATGAACGGCATGGAGATCATCCCCACGCGCACGGACCGGGTGCTCTTCACGCGCCCCTACTATCTCTTCCACCTCCGGCTGATGGCCCGGCGGGACGACCCGTCCGTGACGGGACTGGAGTCGCTGCGCGGGCGCCGCGTGGGCACGCTCGCCAACTCCCAGGCGTGGGAGCTGCTGCGCGGCAGCGGGGCCGGGGCCATTCCCTACGAGGGCGTCCAGGAGCCGTACATCGACCTGGAGCAGGGCCGGCTGGACGCCGTGCTGATGGACGACATCATCGCGCAGCGCTACGGCATGCCGCGCCCCGGCCTGAGCGTCGTCGGTGACGTGGCCGAGGGCTACTACGCCATCGCCGTGAGGCCTGGAGAGGACGACCTGCGCCAGGCGCTCGATGACGCCCTGGACCGCATCGCGCGCTCGGGGGAGCTGCGGGGAATCCTTCGCCGCTGGGGCATCGACAACGCCTCCGAGCAGCGCATGGTGGAGTGGACGGAGGCGCAGACGCGCGAGGTGCTGTCCCAGACGAGCACGGCGCACCTGGACTGGAACCAGCTGCTGCGCTTCCTCCAGGCGGCGCTGGTGACGCTGGGGGTCTCGGTGGGAGCCATGGCGCTGGCCATCCCCCTGGGCCTGGCGCTGGCGCTGGGGCGGCTGTATGGGCCGAAGTGGATGGGTGTCTTCACCACGGCCTATGTGGAGCTGCTCCGGGGCACGCCGGTGCTCCTGCAGCTCTATGTCCTCTACTACGGGCTGGCGGGCGTGCTGCGGCTGGGCCCGCTCAGCGCGGCCATCCTGGGATTGGGGCTGAACTACGCGGCCTACGAGGCGGAGGTGTATCGCGCGGGCCTGCTCGCGGTGCCCCGGGGGCAGATGGAGGCGGCGCTGGCCCTGGGCATGCGTCCCCGGCTGGCGCTCCGGCGGGTGGTCATCCCCCAGGCGTTCCGCGTGGCCCTGCCCGGCGTCACCAACGACTTCATCGCCCTGCTCAAAGACAGCTCACTGGTCTCCGTGATTTCCGTGGTGGAGCTGACCAAGCGCATGACCATCACCGCGGTGGATGTGCGGAGCTGGTTGTTGCCAGGGGCCCTGTGCGCGGTGCTGTATCTGGCGATGAGCCATCCCCTGTCCCGCCTCGCGAGGACGCTCGAGGCGAAGTTGGAGCGGGCATGATCGAGGTGCGAGGGCTGACCAAGCGCTACGCGGGCCGGACGGTGCTGGAGGGCATCAACGCCACCTTCACCCGGGGCGAGGTGGTGGCGTTGGTGGGGCCGTCGGGCGGCGGCAAGAGCACGCTGCTGCGGTGCCTCAACGGGCTGGAGTCCTTCGATGGAGGTTCGGTGCGCGTGGGGGACTGCGCGCTCGAGCCCGGCCGCGGGCAGGCACAGGCCTCGCAGCTGTGGGAACTCCGGCGGCGGGTGGGCTTCGTGTTCCAGCAGTGGCACCTGTTCGCGCACCGCACGGCGCTGGGCAACGTCATCGAAGCCCCGGTCCACGTGAAGGGCCGGAGCGTGAAGGAGGCGACGGAGCAGGCCCGGGAGCTGCTGGCGAAGGTGGGCATGTCGCACCGCGAGGGCGCGTACCCCGCGGAGCTGTCCGGAGGCGAGCAGCAGCGGGTGGCCATTGCCCGGGCGCTGGCGATGGAGCCCGAGGCGCTGCTGCTGGACGAGCCCACGAGCGCGCTGGATCCGGAGCGGGTGGCGGGCCTGGTGTCCCTGCTGGAGCGGCTTCGCGATGACGGGCTGACGATGGTGGCGGTGACGCACGAGATGCGCTTCGCGCGGATGATGGCCTCCCGGGTGCTGGTGCTGCACGACGGGCACATCATCGAGGAAGGGAACCCGGACCAGGTGCTCGCCCACCCCCAGCACGAGCGGACCCGCGCCTTCCTGGGACTCGGGAACGCCACCGCGAACTGAACGCGGCGGTGGCCCTCCTCCACGGCGATCCTTGCAAGGGAGACGTTGCTGCTGCGCCTCTGCTTCGAACCGGCCCCCTGACCAGGAAGGTCCCATTCCAATACAGCTCAACGCCCCAGCCCGCGGGCGAAGCGCACCCGCGTCGCCCACTCCGGGAAGTCGATGAAGGGATTGCGGTTCTTCTGGATGGAGAAGATGGCCTGGTTCCGATGCAGCTCCCACTCGGAGGGCGGTTCCTGCTGGTGCCAGCGCAGCAGCGTCTCCAGCCGCTCCTCGGGGAACTCCGCCGGGCTGTTGATGGCGTTGGAATAGCGGACGAGGAAGTAGAGCGTGGCGCGCGCGGCGGCCCCCTTTCCGCCGCCCGGCTCGAACCGGTTCCCGTCGGACCGCCCGCAGTCGTGAAAGACAGCCTCCGTGCGGGGGAACTCGAAGTAGGCATGGTTGCCGCGGAAGCTGTTGCAGCGCATCTCGCAGGTGAACAGGTGGTGCAGGTCTCCGCGCATCGGCTCCTTGGCATTGAACCAGGACTGGGGCACGACGTGCTCGCAGTTGAACGGCAGGAGGGCCTCCAACTGCTCCAGGAAGCCGTCGTCGAGCCCCTCCGTCAGGGGCCGCTCCAGGAGCCGTTGCACACGCTCCCGCTCCACCTCCAGGTCCCGCTGGAGGATCTCCTGGAGCGAGAAGGAGTGGCCCGCCGCTGAATACAGCGAGCGAAGGAGGAGATCCTTCTGGCGGTCCACCCACGGGTAGACCCAGCGGCTCGGCTTGTAGGAGGGGCGCACCGTATGCGTCCGCTCGAGCAGCCCGTGCAGGCCGTCATAGAACGCGTCCGAGTCCGAGTCCGGCTGCACGCCTTCGTAGTAGCGCTCGCGGTCCAGCGCGTCCGCATCGGCGTCGTAATAGGGCAGGTCCCGCGTCCGCCGGGCTTCCGCGACAGCCGCCGCGATGTCGACCTGGGTCAGGCCCGGTGCCCCGGGCCCCACGCCTCCGTCGGGTGGACCTGCAGGCACTGGCGCGGTCTGGCCGTCCTCCCCCAGGACGGGAACCCCCAGGCGGAGGGTGAGGTGGAGCGGAATGGTGAGCGCGAGGGTATCGCTGCGTGACGCCGGGACGGAGGGGCCGGGAGATGGCGGCGGAGGTGAAGGCGGCACCGCGGTGGGGCCTTCGTTGCCCTTCCACGCGTCCGCCCAGGGGAGCTGCCCACCGACGTTCGTCTTCGTGAAGAGCACCCCGGCATCGACCACGCGGGAGTCCCGGCTGAGGTCATGGGCGGACACCGCGTAGTTCGCTTCGAGGTACCGGCCCCCGAAGTGGAGCCCGAGCACCCGGCCCGTGCGCGCATCCAGGATGGCCGAGCCCGAGTTGCCCCCGAGCGTCGAGCTGTCGTGCGCCATCACCTCCACCGTCCGGCCGAAGCTCGAGGTGCGCCGTGTGCCCATGATCTTGCCCGGCTGCAGGCGCTTGACCTGGTAGACGCCCCGGAAGATGCGGTGCTGGAGCGCGGCATCGTTGCGCGGGTCCTGCGCGGGATACCCGATGACGACGACGTCCTGCTCGCGCACCTCGTCCGCGTGGCGCGAATCCAGGGTGAGGGGCTGCAGTCCGTCAACCCCCTCGACCTCCATCAGCGCCATGTCCCAATAGGGATGGATCATCAGGACGCGCCGCACGCGGAAGGGCGCGGATGCGCTTGAGCCGCGCTCCCGTTTGAAGTCCACCTGCACGGTGTCGAGCCCCGGATGGAACCGCAGCCCCCGCATCCCCAGCCCCAGCGTGAACACCTCGGCCACGTGGCGATTGGTCATCAGCAGCCCGCGCCCGACCACGAAGCCTGTTCCCACGTACGGCAGCGTCGGGTGCTCGGGAACCTCCACGCGTCCGATGGCGGGAATGGCCGCCTCGATGGGCTTGCGGAACTTCGCGTCATCCAGGGCGCCCCAGGGTGAGCCGGGGCGCAGGTAGCTGCCGTTGATGATGTCCACGACCGGTCTGTTGCGAGGCAGGACGATGGCTTCGAGCGCCCACAGCTCCTCTGGCCGCAGGGTGGACTCCAGCCCCCGGGTCACCGCGTGGGCCGCCTTGAGGGCATGGTCCAGGACCTCGGCACTGGATTCGAGCGGGGCGCTGCTGTCCGTCGCGAGCGACTCGATGGTTTCGGGCGAAGGGGCGATCCGCTTCGCGTAGGCCAAGAGCCGCCGCTGCTTCTCCTGCTCGTTCACGCATCCCCTCCCGGGCTTCGGCCGCCGTATCCGCGGCCGCAAGCCCCCTGCATGCACGCAGGAGGGGAGCAGACACCATCACCCTCAAAGGCTGGCGTAACGTCATGAGTCCTGGCGCCTCGCGGCTCAGGCCTTGGCGGCCTTCCCCTTCGTCGTGGCCTCCGAGTGCTCGTCGCGGCCGTGCACGGCGGACGAGGGGCTGGTGGCCTCCACGGCGGAGAACGTCTCCAGGATCTTGTACGTGTGGCTGGAGCCGCGCGGCACGAGCCACGAGTCACCGGGGTTGAGCAGGATGACCTGTCCCTCCAGGTGCAGCTCCGCGCGGCCCTTGAGCACGTAGCCCACCGTCTCGTAGTCGCGGACGCTGGCGGGCTTGGCCTCGGCGGGCGGCTCGTCCTCCCACAGCCGCATGGCCACGCGGACGCCGGAGGCCAGGTACTTCTGGCCCATCTCTCCCTTGGGGGAGTGGCGGCTTTCGACCTTCTTCACGCTGGTGTCGCCCATGTTCGCGTCTCCTTGGGGGCGGCGTGCGACGCCGCGCTCCTCAAGGCAGAAGGTAGGGAAGACCCCGGACATTGGCGGGACGCGTCGCGCCGGCTGCCTGCCTGGCCTGCGTCCCAAAAGACGAAAGCCCAACCTCCCTGAGGGAGACTGGGCTTCGGTGACTCACCGGTCGCGGAGAGTCGGGGCTTCGATCAAGGCGCGGCGCGAACGTTCTGCGCCTGGAGGCCCTTCGGGCCCTTGGTGACCTCGAACTCCACCTTCTGGCCTTCAGCCAGGGTGCGGAAGCCATCCATGTTGATGGCAGTGTGATGGCAGAAAACGTCCTCGCCATTGTCCTGCGCGATGAAGCCAAAACCCTTCGCGTCGTTGAACCACTTCACGGTACCGAATGCCATTGTGAGTCTCTTCTCTTTCTCTGCATTGAGCTGGTGACCGGCTTGCGCCAGCCACCCGTACCGGAAACGCACATCGCCCCCGGCACGCCGGGCACTCTACCTGCTTCCCGCGCGAACACCACTCCAGAGGAAGGAATCGTGCGAGCAGGCGTCCTTCATCCGACAGAAGGACTTGAATGAGGCCCGCTGACTCAACACCCCGGCGTCCGCGGCGCATTCCGGAGGCCTTCATACTTCTTCACCGCAGCCGGGCGTGGGCTTCACACCCGCTCTCTACCTTGTGCTCCGTCAGAAACGACTTGGGCCCGCTTGAGCGGTGCCCGACCTGCCTCACGGAGCCACACCCATGTTCGGATTCGTATTCGGTACCGCCTGCCTCGCCGGCCTCTTCGCCACCCTGCGTCGGGGGCGCCACGGCCACCCCGGTTACGGCCACGGAGGGATGTGGCGCGCGCGGCCCCGGCTGCGCTGGCTGTTCGAGCGGCTGGAGACGTCCCCCGGCCAGGAGAAGGTCATCGTGAAGGCGGTGGAGGACGCGCGCGAGGCCTTCGCCAAGGTGCGCGACCAGTGGGGGCCCAGCCGCACGGCGCTCGGCACGTCGATGCGCGGGGAGCACTTCGACGGGGCCGTGCTGCGCGAGCTGTTCAGCCGCCACGACGTGGCCCTGGAGACGCTGCGCAACGCGGTGCAGGACGGCCTGTCGTCGGTGCACGAGGCGTTGGATCCGCGCCAGCGCCGTGAGCTCGCGGACATCATCGAGCACGGCTGGGGCTACGGCTGGCGCGGCGCGGGCCGGGGACGGCGCTGCGGCGGCCACGGGCGCTGGAGCAGCCACAACGATGACGCCCCGCCGTCCATGATCTGAGCCTCCCCGCTTCGCCTTCCCTCTTCGCCTCGCCTCTTCCTGGAGAATTCCCATGAGACACCGACTGCTCGTCGTCCTCCTCGCCGCGGGTGCCATCGGAGGCTATGCCTCCGGCTTCGCGAGCCTCTCCCGCCACCACCGCGCGTCGTGCCACCGCGGCGACTGGGGCAGCACCGCCTACCGCAACGGCGCGCCGCCCTACTGGGACTGGCACGCGCGGCAGCGCTCGGAGGCCGCGGGGCCTTCTGAAGCACCGGGAGCGCGCTAGGATTCCTCGCCCATGCCCACCCGCGTCCTGCTCATCGACGACGACACCCGGATGTTCGAGCTGCTCGCGGAGTACCTCGGGCAGAACGGCATCACCGTCAGCCACGCGCCCGACGGAGGACGCGGGCTGGCGGCGCTGGAAGCCCACGCCTTCGACGCCGTGCTCCTGGACGTGATGATGCCGGGCATGGATGGGCTGGAGGTGTGCAAGCGCATCCGGGCCAAGAGCCGCATCCCCGTGTTGATGCTCACCGCCAAGGGGGATGAGACGGACCGGGTGGTGGGCCTGGAGCTGGGCGCGGACGACTACCTGCCCAAGCCCTTCGGCCCGCGCGAGTTGCTCGCCCGCCTGCGCGCGGTGCTGCGGCGGGCCCAGCCTTCGGCGGTGGCGGACCGGCTGGAGTCGAGCGGGGTGTCCATCGACGTGTCCGGGCGCGAGGTGCGGGTGGAGGGGCGCGCGGTGGACCTGACGGGGCTGGAGTTCGACCTGCTGCTCGCGCTGGTGCGCCGGGCCGGCCGGGTGATTCCCCGCGACGCGCTGCTGGGCGAGGCGGGCCGCAGCGACACGGTGGTGAGCGAGCGCACGGTGGACGTGCACATCTCCCACCTGCGCCAGAAGCTGGGGGACGTGGGCACGCGCCTCATCAAGACGGTGCGCGGCGTGGGCTACGTCTTCGCCAAGGAAGGCACCTGATGGGCTGGCGCCACCGGCATCCCCCGGAGGACGGCTGCATCCCGCCCCCTCATCGTCGCCGCTTCGGCCGGCACGGCCACCACCGTGCCCCGTGGCACCTGGGACGGCTGGGGTCCTTCGTGCAGGCGCGGCTGCGGCGGCGGCTGTTCGTCATGTTCGGGCTCACCATCCTCGTCACGGTGCTGGTGGTGTCCGGGGTGATGAACCTGGTGGGCGGCTCGACGTGGAAGCACGAGACGGAGCGCATGCGCACGTTCGTGGGCCACCGCTTCGCGGAGGTGTGGGACGCGCCCGCCGAGCGCGCGTCCCTGGTGCGGAGCATCTCCCAAGACCTGGACGTGGACGTGGAGCTGACCGACCCGTCCGGCGCGGTGCTCGAGCGTGGAGGAGAGCCGTGCCACAAGCCGGATACGTCCTTTCCGGTGATGCGCGGGGGCGTGCTCCTGGGGACGGCGCGGACGTGCTACCTGCGCACGCGGACCCGCAGCCCCCTGCGCGGCGTGTTGCCCCTGGGCATCGCGGTGATCGTGCTCTGGTCGGCGGCGGGCGGCATCTCGTACCGGCTGGCGCGGCCGGTGGACACGCTGGTGAAGGCCACGCAGGAGCTGGGCGCGGGCAAGCTGGGGACGCGGGCGAGCCTGCACCGCCACGCCACGGGTGAGTTCGCGGTGCTCGCCGAGTCCTTCAACGACATGGCGGCGCGCATCGAGAAGCAGATGGCGGACCAGCGCGAGCTGCTCGCGGCGGTGTCCCACGAGCTTCGCACCCCGCTGGCCCGGCTCCGGGTGCTGACGGAGCTGCTGCGCGACGGGGGTGGCAACCCGCGCACGTTGGATCAGGTGGACCGCGAGGTGGTGGAGCTGGACGCGCTGGTGGGCGAGCTGCTCGCGAGCTCGCGCCTGGACTTCGGCCAGCTCACGCCCAAGGCCCTGGAGGCGGGGGTGCTCGCGGCCCAGGCGCTGGAGCGCGCCGGGCTGTCCGCCACGCTGTTGCAGCCGGAGACGGATGACGTGGCGCTGCTGGCGGATGCGACGCTGCTGGGGCGGGCGCTGGTGAACCTGCTCGACAACGCGCGTCGGCATGGGAACGGGGTGGAGGCGCTCCGCCTGCAGGACCAGGGCCCGGAGCACCTGTCCTTCTGCGTGGAGGACCGGGGCCCCGGACTGCTGCCGGGCGAGGAGACGCGCATCTTCCAGCCGTTCTACCGCAAGGACCGGGGCGGCGAGGCGCGAGAGGCCGGCTCCCTGGGGCTGGGGCTCGCGCTGGTGCAGCGGATTGCCCGGGCCCACGGCGGGGACACGTTCGCGGAGAACCGGCCCGGCGGAGGCGCGCGGGTGGGCTTCACGGTGCGGAAGAAGGGTCCCCCGAGTCCGACGGAGCTTCCGCAGGCGTAGCGACGACGCGGGGAGGCCCGGGGCCTCCGCGCCGCGAGCCCGCTGGAGCGCCCCATGGGCTGGGGGGCGCGCGGTGGACACGAGGCCCGCGAGGGCGAGCGGCTGCAGGTCCAACGAACAGGAGGGGCCAGCGAATGCGGCCCCTCCCTCCGTGCGCTACGGCTTCGCGGGCGCGTCCGTCGCGGCGAACGTGAACGCCGCGTCCACCGGAGCGCCGTCCTTCACGGTGACCTCCGCCGTCTTCGTGCCCAGCGTCTCGTGCCACGCCTCCAGCGTGTACGTGCCCGCGGGCAGGCCCGTCAGGGTGAACGTGCCGTCATCCGCCGTGGTGGTGAAGTACGGGTTCGGGTTGCTCACCACGTAGGCCGTCATCCACGGGTGCACGTCGCACTTGAGGCGCAGCACCTCCGCGTCGCCCGGCAGCGGCTTCTGGATGGGCGCGCCCAAGGGAGGCTGGGCCACGTTGAACACCGGCCGCGCGCCCACCACGCCGCGCACGTTGTGCAGCGTGCCGTCGCTGTTCTTGAACACCACCTGCTGACCCGCCACCGCGCCCTGCACGCGCGGCACGTAGGTGCACTTGGACTGATCCACCACCACCGGCGTCGAGGGCGCGGGGGGCGCTCCCGCCACCGTGCCGCGCACGCGCACCAGCACGTTCTGGAGCTTGCCGTCCTTCACCAGCACGGACTGCTCCTTCTCCGGCCGTCCGTCACACGCGGGGTCGGCGCTGGGCGCCAGGTCCGCCATCACCGGCGCCGTGCCGGTGAACGACACCGAGCCCTTCACCACGCCGTTGCCCGCGGGGGCCGCAGCCGCCGCCTCGCCCGTTCCCGCGCCCGCGTTCGGCGCCGGGGGCACCGCCTGCTGCGTGGGGGGCGTCGCGGCCGCCGGAGCCGTCGCGGCGGGCACGGGCGCTTCTTCCTTCTTGCACGCGGGCAGGGCCAGGAGCCCCACGACGGCGACCATCGACAAGCCAGGCGTACGCAGCTTCATGAGGCAGTCTCCTCGACGTGGATCCAGGTTTCGGTGCCCGCCGTCGTAGTGGAAGGCACCGGGCAAGTCCAACAACCGCGGGGGGCTATTCGCGGCGGCTCACGCTGAACGCGGCCAGCCCCACGAACACCGCCGCGAACGCGAGCAGCGCCGGCACCTCCCACC
>NZ_RAWG01000290.1 GCF_003611735.1 Corallococcus sicarius
TCCCCGCTCAGCGCCCGCCCCCATGGATCCGGCGCAGGAGCCCGCACGGGCCCCGCGTCGGGATGGACTGGACGTGCTGCGGGCCGTCGCCATCCTCTCCGTGCTCGCCTTCCATGCCCCCGCGAACGCGCGTGAAGCGCTGCCGTCCTGGGTGCGGCTGGGCTTCAGCCAGGGATGGGTGGGCGTGGACCTGTTCTTCGTCCTGTCGGGCTACCTCATCGGCCGGCAGGTCTTCGGCCCCGAGGAGCCCGGGGGGTTCGGCGCGAACCTGCGCGCCTTCTGGACGAAGCGGTGGATGCGGACGCTCCCGCTCTACTTCATCGTCCTGGCCGCGTATGCGCTGAAGCCGTGGATGTTCGGCACGCCGTTCGTCGGAGGCGGCTGGCACTACGCGCTCTTCCTGCAGAACTTCACCGACCTGCGCGACTTCGAGCAGAGCTGGTCGCTGTGCGTGGAAGAGCACTTCTACCTGCTGTTGCCGCTCGCGGCGTTCGGGCTGGGCGGGCGCAGGTGGCCGGCGTTCGCCTGGCTCGTGCCCGTGGCCTTGAGCCTGCTCCTGCGCTTCTTCACGCGCTCGACGATGCCGGAGGGACTGGAGCCGTCGGAGGTCTGGGTGCGGTTGCAGTGGCCCACCTTCCAGCACCTGGACGGACTCTGCGCGGGGGTCTTCCTCGCCCGGACGGCCCCGACGTGGCAGCGCTGGCCCTCCCGGGTGCGCGCCCTGTGTGGCGTGCTGGGAGGGGCGACGGTGGTGGGGATGCTCGGCGTGTGCATCCCCCGGCTCCAGGACCTGGGCGGCGTCTGGCTCATCACCGGGCTGGCGGTGGGCTTCAGCGGCGTGCTGGTCGCGATGGAAGCGCTGCGCCTGCCCGTGGCGGTGCGCTGGCCGGTGTACCAGGTGTCAGCGCTGTCCTACGGCGCCTACCTGTGGTTCGGCCCCATCGTGCGCGTCTTCGAGCGGCGGGCCTTCGCGGGGCCGCCCTGGCTGACCCTGGCGGCGTTCCTCGCCGCGACGCTGGCGGTCTCCTGGGTGACGTACCGGGCGGTGGAGCTGCCGTGCTTGCGGCTGCGGAACCGGCTGCTGGCGCGCTTCGCGGAAGCGCGGCCGGGCGTCACCGCCATCGGCGGTTGAAGAAGGGCCCCTACATCTGCGGGCCCGCGAGCAGCGCCGCGCCGATGGCGCCGGACAGGTCCCCCAGCTCCGCCACGTGCATCGCGGGCCTTCGCCCCGTCATGAACAGGTGCGGGCTCATGGCGTCGGCGATGCGATCCACGTACGGCATGCCCAGCCGCGAGCCCAGCCCTCCGCCGAAGACGACCGCCTCCACGTCCAGCAGGTTGATGACGGACGCGACCGTCACGCCCAGCATCCGCACCCCACGTTGGACGAGCCGCGTCGCCAGCGGGTCCTTCTCCTCCAGCGCCTTCGCCCACACGCCGCTCGACAGCCGCGTGCGCTTCTTGTCGCGCATGATCTTGAAGAGGATCGTCTTCTCCCCCCGCTTCACCGCCCTGCGCGCCCGGAGCTCCATGGCCGCACGGCCCGCGTAGGCCTCCAGGCAGCCGCGCCGGCCACAGCCACAGCGCGCCCCGTCGGGCTTCACCACCATGTGGCCAATCTCTCCGGCGGAGCCCTGCCCGCGCCACGGCACGCCGTTCAACACCAGCCCTCCCCCGACGCCCGTGCCCCACCACACGCCCAGCACGGAGCGGTAGTTGCGGCCCGCGCCCAGCTTGTACTCGGCCGCGACCGCCACCTGCACGTCGTTGCCCATCACCACCTTGCTGCCCACGAGGTCGCCCAGGTCCGACGCGAGCGGATACGGCGCATCCCAGCCGCCCGCCACGTTGCCCGTGTGCGCGAGCGTGCCGCGGTTCGCATCCACCGACCCTGGCGCGCCCACGCCCACGCCGGCGAGCTTCGCGGGCGTGATGCCCGCCGTCTGCGCCGCTTCCCCCAGCGTGCCGTACAGCTCCTTCACCACCTCGCCCGGGCCGCCCTTCACGGGCGTCGGGTGACGGGCCCGGCCCAGCACCTCGCCGCGCGCGTCCACGATGACCGCTTCAATCTTGGTGCCCCCCAGGTCGATGCCTCCCCAGATGCGGGACCGGTCCGTCGAAGTTCCGTTCCTTGCCCTGGGGTGCCCGTTCTTCGCTGAAGCTTCGGCCATGTCCCGACCCCCGTGAGTTCGCGGCACCACTCACCGCGCGTTGAATCTGCGCAGTGCCGCCGTCCCCTGATGCCACCTCACCGGGCACGCCCGTGGCTGCCCGTCCGCCCTCCGGGTTTCCGGACAGGCCCTGTTCGTCGGACGCGGGGACGCATATACGCTGGGGCCCCTTCATGAGCAGTCCCTCCACCTCCGCACCGGAGCTGGGCACTTCGGACGTCAAGGTCCGCGCCCAACGCTCCATCGTCGCCCTGGGCCTCCGCACGCTCGGCTCCCTGGGCCTGCGCGTGGTGAGCTCGCTCGCCCTGTCGCGCCTGCTGTTTCCCTCCGACTACGGCGCCTTCGCCATCGTCGCCTTCACCGCCGCGATGGGCGCGTACCTGGGCGACCTGGGCCTCAGTGCCTCCCTGGTGCGCCAGCAGCACGAGCCCACCGAGGATGAGATCAGCACCGCGTTCTGGAGCCACCAGGCGTTCACCGTCGCCATCGTGGCGGTGCTGCTGGGGCTGGCGCCGCTGCTGGCGCGCTCCTACGAGCTGGGGCCCTCCGGGTCGCTGATGGTGGGCGCGGTGTCGCTGGGGCTGTTCTTCCACTCGCTGCGCGTCATCCCCATCATGATGCTGGAGCGCAACCTCCACTTCCCCGCCATCGCGCGCGTGGAGCTGGTGGAGAGCGTCGCGCAGACGGTGACCACCATCGGCCTCGCGGCGCTGAAGCTGGGCCCGTGGGCGCTCATCGGCGGCGGGCTGGTGCGCGGCGCGGTGGGGCTGGGGATGCTGTGGGCCGCGGCGGCGTGGCGTCCGCGCGGCAAGGTGCGGTGGGAGATCGTGAAGCGGCTGCTCGGCTTCGGCATCTGGTTCCAGCTCACCGGCATCGTGCCCGCCATCCTCAATGGCTGGGTGCCGCTCGTCGTGGGCCGCATGGAGGGCAAGGACGCGGTGGGCCTGGTGAACTGGGCCTGGGCGCTGGCCTCCGTGCCGCTCGCGCTCAGCAGCGTGCTCAACCGCGTGGCCTATCCCGCGTACAGCCGCATGCAGCAGGACGCGGAAGCGCTCGCGGAGTACCTGCGCACGTCCATCCGCCGCATCAGCGCGGTGCTCTGCATCGTCGTCCCCTTCGGCGTCATCGCGCTGCCGTTCCTCATCCCCAGCATCTTCGGCGAGCGCTGGAGCCCGGCCGCCGCGCTGGTGCAGTGGTTCATGTTGGAAGGGGCGATGCAGGCGGTGCACGGCCTGCTGAACTCGCAGCAGTACGCCAGCGGCCATGCGCGGGAGCGGGTGTACGTGCTCATCGGCTCCAGCCTGCTGCGCTGCGGCCTGGGCGCGCTGGCGGTGATGCACTGGGGCATCGTGGGCATCGGCGTCACGACCACGGCCATCACGCTCACCGAGCTGTGCCTGAGCGCGTGGCTGGTGGGCCGGCGCAACCCGCACCTGGCGGGCCTGGAGTTCCAGGTGATGGAGCCGTTCCTCACGGTGGGCGCGCTGCTCGCGTTCGCGGTGGGGCTGTCGCGCTTCGCCATGGGCCAGCACGGGCTGCTCGTGCAGGCGCTGGTGGGGACCGGGATGCTGGCGGTGCTCGTCCTCGCGCGTGAGCGTTCGCGGCGAGGGCTGTCGCTCGTGGGCGAGGTGCGCGCCGTCGTGGCGCACGTGCGAGGCCGGAGGGCCGCGCCGTGAGCACGATTTCCGAGCGTCCCGCGCTGCCCGCCCTCACCGGCCTGCGCTTCCTCGCGGCGATGGGCGTGCTGGGCTACCACTTCTACTGCGCGCCCTGCTCCCCTGCGCTGCCGGAGGGGCTGGGCCGGCTCATCGGCGCGGGCTTCTCCACCGTCAGCCTGTTCTTCATCCTGTCCGGCTTCATCCTCGCGTACACCTACCTGGAGGATGGCAGCGGGATGCGCGGCACGTGGACCGCCTTCTGGCGCGCGCGCTTCGCGAGGCTGTATCCGGTGTACCTCGTCTCCCTGCTGCTGGACGTGCCGCTGTTCCTGCGCGCCATCCACCAGGCCTCCCCGCCCGCGGGCCTGGGCGAGGTGCTGCGCATCAGCGGCGCGACGCTCACGCTCACGCAAGGGTGGCTGACGCTGCACCGGCCGACGTGGAACATCGTCGCGTGGACGCTGTCGGTGGAGGCGTTCTTCTACCTGCTCTTCCCGCTCGTGGGTCCGTGGCTTGCACGGCGCGGTTCCCGGGTGCTTGTGGCGCTCGCGGCGGGCGCGTGGTTGCTGGGCACCACGCCGATGCTCGCGGCCGAGGCAGCGGCGCGGCTGCCGGACGCCCACGGAATGTTCGCGACGCTCCTCCGGGGCTGGGGGTTGATCTCCACGGAGGCCATCCCGCTCGCGCGGCTGCCGGAGTTCATCATCGGGCTGTGCCTGGGGTTGGTGTTCTGCCGCCGGGAGCACCTGGCGACGCGCGCGTGGGCGCGGACCGCGGGCTTCGTGCTCATCGCGGGCGGGCTGGCGGCGGGCCTGATGCGGCTGCCGGAGTCGCCGTCGCCGCTGGTGCAGTCCGCGGTCCTGGTGCCGCTGTTCACCGCGAGCATCTACCTGCTGGCGAGCGGCCTCGTGGGACGCGGGCTGGGCCTGGGCACGCGGGGGATGGTGCTGCTGGGCGGTGCCAGCTACGCGCTCTACATGACCCACGGCTCGCTGATGAACTACGCGCTGGCGTTGAACACGCGCACGCTGGGCATTGCCCACAACGTGCTCGCGCTGCTCGTGGCGCCCGTGGCCGTGGGCGTGTCCGTGGTCCTCTTCCGTCGCGTCGAGGAGCCCATGCGCCACCGGCTCCGGGCCCTGCGTCGTCCTCGCGCGGCCCCTGCTCCCGAGCCGGCCGAGCCGGGACCGGGCGTCGCGGGGAGCTAAAGCTTCAGCGACGGGACCGGAGCGACGTCGCGAGCACCCAGGGCGGGAACCCCAGCAGGTACCGCCACCGGGGCAGCACGCGGTGGAAGCGGAGTCCGCGCGCATAGAGGGCCAGGGCCTGACGGCTCCGGCCGTGTTCGAGCATCCAGTGCGTCACGTGTCGCAGCCCGAAGAGGAGCATCGCCAGCCGTTCGCGGCGACGCGCGGCGCCTCCCGGATAGCTCCCACGGCGCTCCTGCTCCAGGAGGAACACCGTGCCCTCGTAGCCCCGGTCGAAGTCCCGCGAGGACGACGCCGCATGCTGGCGGTAGCCCAGCGTCACCGGCGACTCCACGTAGACGAAGCCGGGCTCGATGCCCAGGCGGTACAACAGGTCGTAATCCTCGGCGCTGATCCGCTTGTCGCTGAAGCCCCCCACCCGGCGCAGCGCTTCGGTGCGCACGGCCACCGCGCACGCGGTGCGGATGAACGTCGCGTCCGCGCTGGCCAGGTAGTCGTCGAAGCGCTGCACCCGAGGCGCCCCGGACTCCAGGTCCGACACCTCCCGTGAGTGCTGGAAGGAGTGGGCCCGCCCCATCACCACCGAGGGGGCCCCCTGTTCGCGGATGACCTGCTGGAACGTCGCCAGCGTCCAGGGCGGCCACAGGTCATCGCTGTCGAGGAAGGCCACGTATTCGCCCCGGGCCTCGCGGATGCCCAGGTTGCGCGCCACGCCCTGGCCCGCGTTGGACTGGCGCAGCACGCGGATCCGCTCACCGTACCGGGCGAGCAGCGCGAGCGTTTCGTCCGTGGAGCCATCGTCCACGACGATGACCTCGTGGTCCGTCAGCGTCTGGGCGAAGACCGAGGCCAGCGTCTCTTCCAGGAGCGCGGCGCGGTTGTAGGTGGGGATGACGACGGAGAAGAGGGGCATGCCACGCGGGAGCAGGAGGAGCCGGATGATAACCCGCGCCCTCGAAGGAGACATGGCTTCCCGCCCGGCGCATGAAGCGGGTAAGAGTCAGGGCACCCCGCCGGGACGGACCCGGTGTGTCGGACCGCTGCCCCCGGATGACTCGCGCGTGCCTGCCTCCCTCCCCACCTGGCATCTGCTCTCGGGCGAGTACCCACCGATAGCGGGCGGCGTCGCGGACTACACGCGGCTCATCGCCGGAGCGTTGGTGAAGGCGGGCGAGCAGGTCCACGTGTGGGCGCCGGGCCCGGCGGGGGTCGTGACGGAGGACGGGGTGACGGTCCACCGCGCGCCAGGGCGCTTCTCCCCGGGCGACCTGCGGACGCTGTCGCGCGAATTGGACGCGTGCCCTGGACCGCGCCGGCTGCTGCTCCAGTACGTGCCGCACGCGCTGGGGCTGAAGGCGATGAACGTCCCGTTCTGCGCGTGGTTCGCCGCACGCAGGAAGGACGAGCGCCAGGTGATGTTCCACGAGGTCGTCTACCCGTGGAGCCTCCAGGCGCCGTGGCGCCACCACGTCCTGGCGGCCGCCACCCGGGTGATGCTGCGGCTGGTGGCGGAGTCCGCGGACCGGAGCTTCGTCTCCATCCCGACGTGGGCGGACCACCTGTCGGCCCGCGCGAGGCAGCGCACCGAATGGCGTCCCGTTCCCAGCAACCTTCCGACGGAGGTCTCCACGGTGGAGGTGCTCCGGGCGCGAGCCACCCTGCCCGAGGGGCCGGTGGTGGGCCACTTCGGCACGTACGGTTCGGCCATCGTGGGCCCGCTGGAGTCGGTGCTCGTCTCCGTGCTGCGTGCGGATCCGAGGCGACAGGGCCTGCTGCTCGGCCGGGGCAGCCGTGCGTTCCTGGAGGCGGTGGCCCGTCAGCGTCCGGACGTGGCGGCCCGCCTCCATGCCCGCGATGCGCTCGCACCGGGCGAGGCGGCGGCCTACCTGCGGGTTTGTGATGTCTTGGTGCAACCGTATCCGGATGGCGTCAGCACCCGACGGGGCAGCGCCATGGCGGGGCTGGCGCTGGGCGTGCCCGTGATCACGAACACCGGACACCTCACGGAGCCCCTGTGGCGCGAGCTGCTTCCGGTGGCGCTGGTGGAAGGCACGACGCCGTCGGCGCTGGTGGAGGCCACGGAGCACCTGCTCGCGCAGGAGGACGCCCGCCGCGCACTGAGGGAGCATGCTGTGCACGTCTACCGCGAGCACTTCGCGCTGGAGCGCACCGTGGAAGCACTCTTGGGGCGACGGGCCGGAGGAGCGTCGTGAGCGGGACTCCGCCGTGGTGGGCACCGACGAAGCCTTTGCGTGAAACACGAGGCCTGCAATGAGCCCGCCCTCGGCTCCGTTGCGGCTCGCACTCTTGATGGATCCGCGTGAGGAGGGCTGGCCCAGCATGGACCTCGTGGGCGAGGCGCTGCTGGAGCACCTGTCCTCCCTTCCCCGGGAAGTCACCGTCACGGGCCTGCGTCCGACCATGCCCCACGCCGTGCGCCGCCTGCCTCGCGTGGGCGCGCGCAATGCCGCCTTCAACGCGGATCGGCTCCTCACCCGCTTCGGTCTCTACCCTGCGCGACTGCTGCGCGAGCGCCGGGCACACGACGCCTTCCACGTCGTGGACCACACCTACGCGCAGCTCGTGCACGCGCTGCCCGCGGAGCGCACCGGCGTCTACTGCCACGACCTGGACGCCTTCCGCTCCGTCCTGGAACCCCACCGCGAGCCCCGACCGTCGTGGTTCCGCCTGATGGCGCGCACCACGCTGAAGGGCATGGAGCGCGCGGCGGTCGTGTTCCACAGCACGCAGGCAGTGCGCGCGGAGCTGCTCGCGCACGGGGTGGTGCCCGAGGACCGACTGGTCTGGGCACCCTACGGCGTGTCCCCCGAGTACCGGAGCGAGCCCGTCCCCGGCGACACCAGCGACGCCGTGCTCGCGCCGCTCCACGGCAGGCCGTACCTGCTGCACGTGGGGAGCGCCATCCGCCGCAAGCGCCTGGATGTCCTCTTCGAGGTCTTCGCGGCGCTGCGCTCGAAGCATCCGGACCTTGTGCTGATCCAACAGGGCGGCGCGCTGGACGCGGCGCAGCGGGCCCAGGTGAAGCGGCTCGGATTGGAAGACGCGCTGGTGCAACCGCCACGACAGGAACGCGCGACCCTCGCGGGGCTCTACCGCCGCGCGCGCGCCGTGCTCGTGCCCAGCGAAGCGGAGGGCTTCGGCCTGCCCGTCATCGAGGCACTGGCCTGTGGTGCCCCCGTGGTGGCCAGCGACCTGCCCGTGCTGCGGGAAGTGGGCGAAGACGCCTGCACCTACTGCCCCGTGGGCGACGTGGCGGCCTGGACGCACGCGCTGGATGCGCTGCTCACAGGACAGCGGCCCGCACCCGCGCGCGAGGCACGGCAGGCCCGGGCAGCCCGCTTCACCTGGAGCTCCCACGCACGCACGGTGCTGGACGCATACCTGCGTCTGCTTGACCGTCCCGGACGGGTCTGATTCGGTCACTCCCACGTGCGCATCCTGTTCCTCAACCCCGTCGGAATCCTGGGCGGTGCCGAACGCGCACTGCTCGACCTGCTCGCGTGCCTGCGCACGTTGGAGCCCGCGCTGTCGGCGCACCTGCTCGTGGGGACGGAAGGCCCCCTCGTGGAGGCAGCCCGGGCGCTGGGCGTGGACGCACGCGTGTTGCCCCTTCCACCGGCCCTGTCGGCGCTCGGAGACAGCGGCCTTCGAGGACAGGGACTGGCGGGAGGTCTGCGCTTCGTTCGCGACTCCGCGCCCGCCGCGCTCCTGCTCGCCCGCTACGGCGTCGCCCTGAGGCAGGCGGTGCGAGAGGTGGCTCCCGACCTGCTGCACTCCAATGGCATCAAGACGCACCTGCTGACCGCCGCCACCGCGGGCCTGCCCCTGCCGCGCGTCTGGCACGTGCACGACTTCCTCGGCGAGCGGCCCCTGGTGCGTCGCGCGCTGGCGGGACTGCGCCCCCTGGCCTCGGCCGCCATCGCGAACTCGCGGGCCGTGGGTGACGACGCGCGGACGGTGCTCGGGAACGTGCCCGTGCACGTGGTGCACAACGGCGTGGACGTGGAGCGCTTCTCCCCGGGGCCCGGTGACGGCGCGCACCTGGATGCCCTCGCCGGGTTGCCCCCCGCGCCCGCCGGCACGCTGCGCGTGGGGCTGGTGGCCACCTATGCGCGCTGGAAGGGGCACGACGTCTTCCTGGAGGCCGCGGCCCTGCTGACGCGCCAGGCCCCCACCCTGCCCGTGCGCTTCTACCTGGTGGGCGCACCCCTCTACCGCACGCCCGATTCGCAGTTCACCGACACGGAGCTGCGCGAGCAGGTGGAGCGCCACGGCCTCACCGGCCGCGTGGGCCTCGTCCCCTTCCAGTCCGAGCCCGCCCGCGTGTACCGGGCCCTGGAGGTCTTCGTGCACGCGAGCACCCGCCGCGAACCCTTCGGCCTCACCATCGCGGAGGCGCTCGCGTGCGGACGGGCCGCCGTCATCTCGAGGACGAGTGGCGCGGCGGAAGCACTTCGCGATGGCGAGGACGTGCTGGCCATCACGCCCGGCGACGCACGGGCCCTGTCGGACGCCCTGCTCCGCCTGCTCGGAAACGAAGGCCTGCGCGAACGACTGGCGGCGGCAGCCCGGCACACCGCCGTGCGCAGTTTCTCCCGCGAGCGCTATGCCCGGGAGATCCTCGCCGTGTACCGACAGCTCGTGCCAGGGGAGCGTCGGTGATGCGTCCCCGGAAGCTCGTCACCGTCTCCCACTCCTACGTCGTCACGCTCAACCGCCGGCTGGCCAACGAGATGACCCGCGTGGGCGCCGGCCGCTGGGACATCACCGCCGTGGCGCCGCGCGCCTTCCACGGGGACTTGAGCCCCCTCGTCCTCCAGCACGAGCCCGGCGAGCCCGTGCGCATCGAGGCCGTGCGCGCCTTCTTCAGTCGCTCCCTGCACGGCTTCGTCTACGGACCGGAGCTGCGCTCCAGCCTGTCGCGAGGCGTGGACCTGGTGCACGCGTGGGAGGAGCCCTACGTGATGTCGGGCCTGGAGGTGGCCCTGCTGACGCCGCGCCGGGTGCCGCTCGTGTTCTGCACGGCGCAGAACCTGACCAAGCGCTACCCGCCCCCCTTCGCGCAGGCGGAGCGCTTCGTCGTGCACCGCGCGGCGGGCTGGGTCGCGTGGGGCCAGACGGTGCGCGACACGCTCCAGGCACGCCGTGACTACGCGCTGCGGCCCTCGCGCTTCATCCCCATGGGCGTGGACGTGGAGCAGTTCCAGCCGGACGCGGCGGCAGGCGCGGACTTCCGGCGGAAGCTCGGCTGGGAGACGGAGGGGCCGCCCGTCGTGGGCTACCTGGGGCGCTTCGTTCCGGAGAAGGGCGTGCGGCTCCTGATGGAGGCACTGGACGGCCTGCATACGCCGTGGCGAGCCCTCTTCGTCGGCGGTGGCCCGATGGAGGAGCCGCTGCGCGCCTGGGCCTCACGCCACGCGGACCGCGTGCGCATCGTCACCGGCGTGTCGCACGCGGGCGTGCCCCAGGCGCTCAACGCCATGGACGTGCTGTGCGCGCCCAGCCAGACGACGCCCCGGTGGAAGGAGCAGTTCGGCCGGATGCTCGCGGAGGCCTTCGCGTGCGGAGTGCCCGTGCTCGGCAGCGACTCCGGCGAGGTGCCCTTCACGGTGGGCGATGGCGGACAGGTCCTGCCGGAAGCGGACACCCTCGCGTGGACCACCGCGCTCGCGGCGCTGCTGGAGAGCCCCTCCGCGCGCCGGGAACAGTCGCGGAAGGGCCGTGAGCGCGCGCTGTCCCACTTCGCCTGGCCGGTGGTGGCACGGGCGCACCTCGACTTCTTCGAGGAAGTGCTCCAGCGCCGCGCCTGAGCTGGAAGCTCACGCCTCCAGCCGGTCCACCAGCGCCTCCGCCATCGCGTCCCACGTCCACGCGCGCAACCGCGAGGACACCTCGGCCACGGCGGGCGCCCAGTCCGCGCCATGGCTCCGCCAGTCCTCCAGGCGCCGCACCAGCGCGCCCACGTCGTCCGGCGCTTCGAGCAGCAACCCCTGAAGCTCGGGCGGGTAGCGCTCGGCCACGCCCGCCGAGCGGCTCACCATCGCGGGGATGCCGACGCACAGCGCCTCATGGACCCCCAGGCCGTAGGGCTCATAGCGCGTGGGCGCCACCAGCAAGTCCGCGGCGGCCAGCAGGCGCGGCACATCGCCGCGGAAGCCGAGGAACCGGATGCGGCCCTCCAGCCCGCGCAGCCGCGCTTCACGCTCCCAGGTCTCCCGCTGCGCGCCCGTCCCCACCACGCACAGGTCCACGTCCCACGCGCTCCGAGCGCACAGCTGGACCCACGCATGGAAGAGCGTGTCGAAGCCCTTGCGCTGATCCCCCAGCGCCCCCACGAACAGCGCCACGCGCCGCTCCCCGGACCAGCCCAGCGAGGCCCGCGCCTCGCGCCGGAGCACGGGCGACGTGGAGGCAAAGCGCGTCGGGTCTCCCCCCAGGTAGACGACGTGGACCCGCGAGGGCTCCGCCCCCGTGGCGGCCAGCAGGTCCTGCCGCGTGCGCTCCGAGTTGGCGATGATGATCCGCGCGCGGCGCAGCGCCTGTTGCTCGCGTCGCAGGTACACGCGGTGACTCAGACGGCCCTTGAGCCGGCGCAGCGGATTGCCCACCGGTTGCGAGGCATGCGCGCCATGGACGTAGTGGACCCAGTTGGCGGCGGGCACCTCGCAGTTGCCGCCGTTGGCCACCACCTGACCGCCCTCCGCCAGCGTGCGCGCGGCCCAGAAGCGCCCCACCGCGTCGAGCAGCGGCTCGCCCAGCAGGTACGCATTGGCGGGCTTGGGCACGCGGATGAAGCGCACGTTGGGGTAGCGCAGGAGCGCGTCCTCCACCCGGTGCGCCACCAGCCGCACGGGCCCACCCTGACGCGCGAGCCAGTCCGCCAATGCCAGGTTCGCCCGGTCCATGCCCCCGTTGGAGGCGAAGTCACCGGCGATGAGCGTGTACGGCCGCATTCCGATTCCAGTACGCGCTGAAGAACGCCGCGTTGAGCAGCCAGAACTCCATGCCCATCTGGCTCATGAAGAACGGATAGCTGAAGGTGAGGGCCACCGCGCCCAGGTCATAGGCGAACAGCAGGCTGCCCCACAGCCAGAACTCGCTCGCGGCGTTCTCGCGGCGGACGGCCACCCGGAAGCCCCACACCATCGTCACCAGCAGGGCCAGCGGATAGCAGAGGATGGCCAGCAGCCCGCCGTCATAGACCCACGCGGTCCACTGGATCTCCGCCCAGAGGGGTGGGTACTCGCGGTCGCTGTTGTCACCGAAGTAGGCGTTGGCAGTTGGCGGCGGGCACCTCGCAGTTGCCGCCGTTGGCCACCACCTGACCGCCCTCCGCCAGCGTGCGCGCGGCCCAGAAGCGCCCCACCGCGTCGAGCAGCGGCTCGCCCAGCAGGTACGCATTGG
>NZ_RAWG01000291.1 GCF_003611735.1 Corallococcus sicarius
CGGGCCAAAGTCCCCCGTGAGCCGCCGTCACGGCGTGGGTGGGGTCGGGGTCTTCGCCGCGGGCGCCTCCGGCGCGATGGCGAGCGTGTGCACGGCCTCCGCGAGCATGCGCGTGCTCAGCTCCAGCGTCTCCAGCGCGATGGACTCGTCGGGGGCATGGCCGGTGTAGGGCTCGTTGGGGAACGCGGGCCCGAAGTCCACGGCGCGGGGGAACAGCCGCGCGTAGGTGCCGCCGCGGATGGAGCCGGGGACGGCGTCCGGCGCCTTGCGCTGGCGCTTGTAGATGTCCATCAGCGTCTGGACCAGCGGCCCGGAGGTGTCCGCCACGTGCGGGTCGCCCACGTAGCGGTCCTTGCCCTCCTTCACCTGGCCGCCCGCGTCCTCGCCCACGCGCTTCGCGGCGGCGTCCAGGCTCGCGTTGAACGCCGCGGCGTCCTTGCCCCGGGGCCTGCGCATGTTGACGCCCAGCGACACCGCGCCGTCCTTCACGCGCAGCACCGTGGGCGCGACGAGCAGCGGCCCCATCAGCGTGTCCTTGTACGCGAGCCCCAGCTTGTCGCCGTGGTGGTCGCCGTCGAAGCGCTTGGACACGACGCGCAGCATCGCGGCGATGCCGTTGTCCTCCAATGACAGACGCGCGGCCACGGCGGACAAATCCCAGAGCGCGTTGTGGCCCTCGTCCGCGACGGAGGAGTGCACGGCGTTGCCGTGGGTGGTGAGGACCACGGTGGCGCCGTCGCGCTTCACGTCGGCCTTCAGGTCCTTGCGCGCGGGACCCTCCGCGGCGATGGCGGCCTTCACGGCGGCCAGCACCGCCTCCGGCGTCTGGCCCTTCACGGCCGCAAGCTTCAGCGTGGCGGTGCCAGGCACCTGGGTGAGGAACTCGCCCGCGGTGACGTCCACCGCGCGGGCGACGGTGCCCTCCTTCGCGGCGGCGGGGGCAGCGCCCACGGGCGCCTCCAGCGTCCACGCGACGAAGCCGGACTGCGCGGCCATCACCGGGTAGCCGGAGTCCACGGAGATGACGTGCGTGGGCTTGGGTTCGGTGTCGGCGTAGTGCTTCATGCCGGCCCAGTCGCTCTCCTCGCCATTGCCGATGATGACAAGCACGCGGCCCCGGGGCTTGAGGCCCAGGTCCTTCGCCATCGCGAGCGCGACGAGCCCGGACGCGATGGGCCCCTTGTCGTCCTCCACGCCCCGGCCGTGCAGGCGCCCGTTCACCACCACGGGCTTGAAGGGCGCGCGCTTCCACTCGTGTCCGACGGCGGGCACGACGTCGCCGTGGAAGACGAGCCCCAGCAGCGGCTCGCCCGTGCCTTCACCCCAGGACAGCTCGAAGACATCGTTCTGGCCCACGGTGCGGAAGGCGAAGCCGTGCGCCTTCGCCCAGGTCTCCAGGTAGCGGCCCATGGCGGCCATCTCCGGGTTCTTGGACGCGGGGGCTTCACTGCTCACCGTCTTGAACCGGACGAGGGCCTGGGTGAGGGCCACCACGTCGTCCAGCGCGCAGGCCTGGATGTAGGCGGCGTAACGCTCCGCGGCGGAGGCGCCCTTCATGGCGGTGTCGGAGAACCGGGCGGCGCGGGCGGCGGGCTTGCCGGCGCAGCGGGGGTCCTTCGCGGCGAGGGCGGCGGTGGGCGCCAGGAGACAGAGGGCGGCGAGGAGGCGGGTGCGCATGGGAGTCCTGGAGAACCTTTCGCGGAGGGGGTCATTCCTGGTGGCCCGCGGGGCAGGGAGGCGGCCGTGCGCCAGGCGTGAAAATCGGGAGGGGCGGGGCTAAAGCTAGAGCATGTTCTTCACGTCCCCGAAGAAGTCGAGGCTCCCCACTCCGCAGGAGGCGCTGCCCGGCCGTCCGCAGGAGATGCCCGTTCCCCCGAAGCACACCGTGCTGGGCACCCCGTTGAAGGGGCCGGCGCCGGAGGGCTTTGAAACCGCCGTCTTCGGCATGGGCTGCTTCTGGGGGGTGGAGCGCAAGTTCTGGCAGGTGCCGGGCGTGTACTCCACGTCCGTGGGCTACGCGGGCGGGCTGACGCCGAACCCCACGTATGAAGAGGTCTGCTCGGGGCTCACCGGCCACAACGAGGTGGTGCGCGTGGTGTACGACCCGACGAAGGTCACGTACACGCAGCTCTTGAAGGTGTTCTGGGAGAACCACGACCCCACGCAGGGCATGCGCCAGGGCAACGACGCGGGCACCCAGTACCGCTCCGGCATCTACTACGCGAACGACGCCCAGAAGCGCGCCGCGGAGGAGACGCAGCGCGCGTTCCAGGAGGCGCTGCGCGCGAAGGGGCTGGGGGACATCACCACGGAGATCATCCCGGCGCCGCCCTACTACTACGCCGAGGACTACCACCAGCAGTACCTGCAGAAGAACCCGGGCGGCTACTGCGGCGTCGGGGGCACGGGCGTCAGCTGCCCCATTGGCGTCGGCGTCAGCGCCTGACCTGAAGGCCCCAGGGCAGCGGCGTGGATCCACCGGCGTGGGTTCGCGCCCTCCCGTCATGCTGCGGGCAGGGAGGCAAACCGGTAAGGTCGCGCGCACGTGAGCACGCGCCTTGTCAGCCTGTTGGCCGTGAGCCTCGTTGGGCTCACCGTCGTCTTCGCCCTGCACTTCGCCTCGGCACCTGCGGCCCTGCCGGCCTCGGCGCCGGTGGAGGTGTTCTCCGCCGGGCGGGCCCGCGCGCACCTGGAGCACATCGCGGCGGTCCCGCACCCCGTCGGCTCGCAGGCGCACCGCGAGGTGCGAGAGTACCTGCTGCGCACCGTGCGCGAAGCGGGGTTGACGCCGGAGGTCCAGGTGACCTCCGCCATCAACCCCTCCCTCGGCCTGGGCCGCTACATCCCGGGCTCCACGGTCCACAACGTCCTCGCCCACCTGAAGGGCGTGGATGGAAGCAAGGCCATCGCCATCGTCGCCCACTACGACTCCGTGCCCACCTCGCCCGGGGCCTCGGATGACGGGGCCGGCGTGGCGGCGATGCTCGAAACGCTGCGCGCGCTCCGCACCGGCCCCCCGCTCCGCAACGACATCCTCTTCGTCTTCACGGACGCGGAGGAGACGGGGCTCGTGGGCGCCAGGGCCTTCGCGCTCCAGCACCCGCTGGCGAAGCGGGTCGCCGTCGTCCTCAACTTCGAGGCCCGGGGCTCGCGTGGCCCCTCGCTGATGTTCCAGCCCAGCCCCGACAGCCGCTGGCTCATCGAACACCTGGCGCGCTCGGGTGCCCCTGCCCAGGCCAGCTCGCTCTTCGACGAAACCAACCGGCGGCTGCCCAACGAGACGGACTTCACCATCTTCCTGAAGGCGGGCAAGTCGGGCCTCAACTTCGGCTTCATCGACGGGTTCATGCGCTACCACTCGCGCCTGGACGACCTCGCCCACCTGGACCTCGACAGCCTCCAGCATCACGGCGAGGTGATGCTCGCGCTCGCGCGCCACCTGGGCCAGGACCCGCTGGAGCCCACCTCCACGCAGAGCGCCATCTACTTCAACGTGGGGCCCTGGCTCGTCCACCACCCGGCGTCCTGGGCGGTGCCGCTCGCGCTGCTGGCGCTGCTCGCCTGCGGGGCCGCCATCGCCGTGGGCCTGCGGCGGGGCGCGCTGCGGGCGTCCGGCCTCCTGAAGGGCGTGGGCGCGCTGCTCGCGACGACGGTGGGGAGCGCGGTGGTGCTCCACGTCGCGTGGTGGCTCGTGCGGTACGTCGATGGGGGCTTGAGGACCCTGCCCCAGCGCGACGCCTACCAGGGCCCGCTCTTCATCGTGGGGCTGCTGGCGCTGACGCTCGCGGCGGTGGCCGGCTTCCAGGCCCTCTTCCTGCGCAAGGTGCGGCGGGCGGAACTCGCGGCGGGCGCGCTCATCGCGTGGACGGTGCTGGGGCTCGTCAGCGCGTTCGTGGCCAGCGGAATCAGCTACCTGTTCATCTGGCCCGTCGTCTTCGGGGCGCCGGCCCTGGGGTGGCGGTGGCGCGAACCGGGGGAGAATCCTTCCTCGCGCACCCGCCTGGTGCTGGCCGCGAGCGCCATCCCCAGCCTGCTGTTGTGGGTGCCGCCGGTGCCCAACCTCTACTCCGCCTTGACGCTCGCGTTGGTGGCGGTGGTGACGGTGGTGCTCACGCCCTGGCTGGTGCTGCTGCTGGCCCAGGCGGTCGCGGAGCCCGTGCGGCCAGGCCGGACGGTGGCGCCGCTGGCCTTCGCGCTGGCCGGGGTGTTGCTCAGCGTGGGCGTGGTCCGGGAGCGCTTCGACGCGGAGCACCCGCGCCCCAGCAGCCTCGCCTACGTCGTCGACGCCACGAGCGGCGAGGCGTACTGGTTCACCCTCGACTTCGAACCGGATGCCTGGGTCTCCGGGTTCCTCGGCGGCGATGCCACGAAACGCCGGCTCGTCACCTACCTGCCCTTGCTCCCCATGGACGTCCGCGTGGCCCCCGCCCCTCCGGTGCCCCTCCCGGCGCCGGACGTGCGGGTGGAGCACGACGAGACCCGGGACGGCCTGCGCCGGCTCGCGCTCCGGGTGACGTCGCGCCGACAGGCGCCCCACCTCCAGCTCCAGCTGGGCCCGGACACGCCGCTGAAAGGCCTGTCCATGGCGGGCCACAAGCTGGAGCCGGACGCCATCGCGCGCCTGCTCGAGCGCAAGTCGGGCCCTGTCCTGCAGTACTGGGCCCCACCGCCCGAGGGCATCCTCCTGGAGGTCTCCGTCCCCGAGGGCACCCGCGTGCGGCTGCGCGTGACGGACTTCCGCTTCGACCTCTCCGAAGCCCCCGGCGCGCCCGGCGACCAACGCCCCGCCGACACCATCCCCGTGCCGTTCTACCTGGGCGTCTCGGATGAAACCCTGGTCAGCAGCGTGGGCGAATACTGAGACGTCAGCCCCTCACGACGGGGAAGGGCTACCGGACCTCGGCCTGGGCCGAAGCCACCGGGACCGGAACCGGCCTTCCCGCCCAGGCGCGCTCCAGGTGGGGCGTCAGCTGGCCGGTGGCCATCAGCGCCGCCATGCGGAGGTCGGAGATGAACGACCAGAGCGGGTACTTGAAGCTCGCCGGACGGTTGTTCTCGATCTTGAAGTGGCTGAGCCACGCGAAGCCGTAGGCAGCAACCAGCGCGGCGGGAATCAGCGCCCCACGCCCGGTGACGGCGGCCGTCACGCCCAGGCCCACGCCCAGGCTGGTGCCGGCGAAGTGCAGCCAGCGGGTCGACGCCTGCGAATGCTCGCGCAGGTAGAACGGCCAGAACTCGCCATAGGTCTGGATGCGGTCGGACATGAAGTGAAGTTGTGTCCCGCCCCCCGCCCGGCGTCAACCCGGGGGAGCACCTCACGTGCGGCCACCGACAACGGTCGGCCCTCGGGTCGAGGCAACTTGGGGAGGACCGCAGGCCGGGAGGCGACCGGGCAGGCCCTGTTTTCGGCCCCTCCCGGAACAATCCCATCCCGACGGTCAGGGCGCAGGGGACACCAGGAGGCACGGGGACCGCGTGTCGTGAAAGACTCGGGGCCGCGCATGAACGACTGGACGCCCAAGCTGAACCCCTCGGTGGACCTGCGTCGCCTGCCGCTGAACGCGGAGGAAGGCTTCGTGCTGTCCAGGCTGGACGGGCACACCCGCGCCCGCGACCTGCCCGCGCTCACCGGGCTGCCGCTGGAGAAGCTGCGCGACATCCTCGCGCGGCTCGTGGCCCAGGGCGCGCTGCTGCCGGGCGCGGAGGACGCTGTCTCCGTGAACACCGTGCGCCAGGGCGCTCCTGCCGCGCGCCCTCCCGCGACGCCCGCCGACGAAGTCCCCCTTCACGTCCAGGCCGCGTCCCCGCACGAGGCCACGGACGCGGATCCGCTGCCGGACACCGAGGCCGGTTCCGACGCCTCCGGTGACGACGAGCCCGAGGCCGCGCCCGGAGACGAAGAGTCCGAGGCCGTGCTGGGCAACTACCGCAAGCTCTTCGAGACGCGCCTGCACGGGCTGCCCGAGGACCAGCGCGTGGCGATGGCGCACGGGGCGGAGGACCCGGAGCTGTCCGCGCTGTGCTTCGACCCGGTGCCCGCCGTCATCAAGGCCACGCTGGAGAACCCGCGCGTGGGGCTCGCGCACGCGCGGCTCATCGCCCGGCACCACCGCAACCCCGTGGGCCTGGAGGCGCTGTGTGCCCGCGCGGCCTTCACCGCGGACACGGGCGTGCGCCGCTTCCTCGTGCGCAACCCGCAGCTCCCGGCGTCCCTCTTCCGTCGCCTGTGGGCGCTGCGGCGGCTGATGGAGCACCACAAGCTCACCGTGGACCGCGACGTGCCGGAGTCCACGCGCCGCACCGCGCGCGAGCTGCTGCGCCAGCGCTTCGCCACCGGCCCGTCCGAGGAGAAGGTGGAGCTCATCCTCAACACGGAGGGCCGCGCGTTGGGGGCGCTCGTGGGGATGTCGGTGGATGGCAAGACGGCGTCGCTGTTGTGTGGCCGCACGTACCGCTCGCCCCTGCTCATCCAGAACCTCGCCCGGTGGAGCGCCGCGCCGCCCGTGCTCATCGCGCACCTGCTCAAGCAGGAGCTGGTGCGCCGTCAGCCGCAGCTCCGCGCGCTGCTCGCGCGCCATCCGAACGCGCCCGCCGACGTGAAGCGCGCCTGAGCATGGTCAGCCCCGAGGCCCAGGTCGTCCGCTCCCTGAAGCACCACCTGCTGGCGCACGGGCTGCGCGCCTCGCGCATCCTCCACCTGCTGGTGGACGCGGATCCGTCCTACGTGCACAGCCCGTTCGCCCACGAGCTGGAGCCGATGACACGGCTCACGCTGGAGGGCGCGCGTCCGGACATCCTGTGCAGCGTCGCGCAGCCGGAGGGCGTCCTCGTCGCGGGCATCGAGGTGAAGGCGTCGGTGAAGGACTGGGTGAAGGGCATGGGCCAGGCCCACCGCTACCGCTCGGGCGTCCATCACGCGTACCTCGCGCTCCCGTCACCCGCCTCGGACCTCCACCGCTCCGCGTTGACCATGGCGCGGGACAACGGCGTCGGCATCCTCGCCCTGGATGACAAGCGCTGGGTGGAGGTCGCGCCTCCCGCGGATCCGACGCCGCTGCCCCGCATCGTCAGCCAGGCCTCTGCGCTGCTCGAAGGCGTCCCTGCTGCGCGCAGCCTCCAGCTCAACCACCCGCTCAACTACCTGGCGGCGGCCTTCCTCGCGGACCGGGAAGGGGCCTCGCGGCCCTTGATGGAATCGCTCGCAGCCCACTGGAAGGACCTGTCGAGCGACAGCTCGCGTCGCTTCGCGGCGACCGGCGCCAACATGCTCGGGTTGCTGGACCTGGACTGGCAACCCACCGTCGAGGGCCGGACCGTGGCCGACCTCCTGGCCGCGCTCCAGTTCAATCCCGACACCCGCTACGACAAGCGCAAGCGGCTGCTGGAAGTCCACGCCGCCTTCGCCGCCGTGGCCCGCTTCGTCCTCCTCCGTCAGCCCGCGGTGCGCCTCATCCACCGGACGCTCCAGGAGCGCGGCGGATCCCTCATGCTGCCGGAGCTGGCGGTGGCCGCGGGCCAGGAGGACCTCGCGCTGGCCACGGCCCTCTTCCTCGCGGACCCCTCCGGCGAGCTGAAGCAGGGACTGCGCGGACCGGACATCAACCCCTCCACCGTCTTCAAGCTGAAGCAGAACCTCTGGCACGCGGGACTGCTCGACACCAAGGCGCATGGCACCGCCGGCAAACAGGCCCGCGACTACCGTCCGGAGGAGGACCGCTGGACCCTGCCCCCACGCACGCCCCGCACGACGTCTTGACTACTGCTGTAGTCATGGCATATCCCTTCGTGACTACAAATGTAGCCAAGAGGGGATTCCATGCGCGGACAGACGGAGCGAGACGGGCAGCGGCTACCGGTCCTGCTGCGGGAGGGGCTGGGGTGGCTGGTGGCGCTGCACCTCCTGCTGGCGCTCATCTGGGTGGGGCCGCTGCGGCCGGCGCTGCTCCCCGTCCTCCAGGTCGCGTGCTCCCTGAGCGCGGCGCCGGCCGCCTCCGAGCAGGCCGTGGTCCGCGCCCTGCGCGTCCGGGTCCGGCAGGCCCGGGTGTTGTTCAAGGCCGCCGCCACCCTGCGCCGTCATGCCGTGCCCTTCGTGCGCGCGGAGCTGGCGTCGTGGTGGCGGGAGCAGACGGGCCCGGGCTCACGGCTTCCGGGCGGTGATGAGCGGCTGGTAGAAGCCGGTCTCCTCGGGCGAGTACCAGCGCGGATCCACCAGCCCCGCCTGCGTGAGCGCGCGCTCCACCTCCAGGCGCTCCAGCAGCCGGTAGACGCCGGTATGTTCCGTGGTGTGCCAGACGCCGGACTCCTGGCGCAGGATGAACTGGCGCACCGTGTACTGTCTTTCATCCACCGCCCAATCCCAGACCTGGAAGAGGACGCGGCGGCCCAGCGGCGTGTCCAGCACCCGCTCCGCCGTGAAGCGCGGCCGCTTCTCCCGCAGCGCCTCGTGGTCCCTCAGGCTCGCCACCAGGAGCCCGCCGGGCACCAGGCGCGACGCCATCGCGTTCGCCGCGTCGTGCAGGTCTGAGTCCTCCAAGAGGTGCGCGAGCGCGTTGTCGCAGGACATCACCACGTGGAAGGTGCCGGGCACCTGCCAGTCCAGCATGCGCATGTCCGCCACGCCAGTGGTGAGCGTCACGTGCATGGCGCGCGCTTCGCGCTCCGCGCGGGCCACGGCGGCGGGGCTCAGGTCCGTCGCGTGCACCGCGTAGCCCCGGGCCGCCAGCCCCAGCGCCTGCGTGCCGATGCCACAGGCACAGTCCAGCACCCGACGCGGGGGCGGCGCCTCCGAGCGGCGCAGGAGCGCATCCAGCACCGCGCCCTGCCGCTCCACCGACTGCTCCCAGTCCGCGAAGAGCAGGTGGTACTCCTCGGCCAGCCCTTCGTAGAAGTCCAGGACGCTGTCAGACATGACGGCCTCCTCTCTAACACCCTCCCACGTCCCGTCACGCTCGGGGACGCGCGACGTCCTCCACCCATCAGGCCCACGCGCCACCCGGGCATGGGGGCGGGCTTCCACGGGTTGCTCTTCAAGAAGCTGTTACCGGGAAGACGGGGCCTGTAAGCCCGTACCGGCGTGCGGGGTCTCCGGGGCAGGATGCGCCCGCGGTCCCATGAGTGAAGCCGACTGAAGCGCACGCGCACCCGAAGCAAGGAGCCCCGATGCTGACGTTGACGCCCTCGCAGGTCCGCCTGGGACGGTCCGCCGAGAACAAGGCGGAGGCCATCCGCCTCGTCGGACAGGTGATGGTGGAGTCCGGCTTCATCGCGCCCGGCTACGTCGACAGCATGCTGCGGCGCGAACAGGTGTCCGCGACGTACCTGGGCCACGGCATCGCGATTCCGCACGGCCTGCCCGAAGCGCGCGACCTCGTGCACCAGACGGGCGTCGTCGTGGTGCAGTTTCCGAAAGGCGTCGCCTGGGGCCCGGAAGGCCACGCGCGCCTCGTGGTGGGCATCGCGGCGAAGTCCGACGAACACCTCCAGGTGCTCGCCAACCTCACCGGCGTGCTGGGGGACGAAGCCCAGTCCGAAGCCCTGGCACAGACCGGGGACGCGGCCCTCATCGTCCAGGTGCTCAACGGCGCGAGCCCGCCGCCGGAGGCCAGCGCCTCCGTCCCCCTCACCTTCGAAGGGCCGCACCTCCAGGCCCTGTCGCCCTCGCCGCACGGCCTGCACGCGCGCCCGGCCACCGTGCTGGTGGAGGTGGTCCGGCGCTTCCGGGCTGAAGTCACCGTGCACCACGAAGGGCGTCAGGCGAATGCGCGCAGCGTGCTGTCGCTGCTTCAGTTGGGGGCCCGGGGCGGCACGCTGCTGACGCTCACCGCGACGGGCGACGACGCGGAGGCAGCGCTCCATGCGCTCAGCGACGCCTTCCAGTCCGGCCTGGGCGAGGAGGCCTCCGCCACGCCTGGAACGAGCGCCGCGAGCACCGAGCCCAGGGCCACCGTCCCGCTCGACTACGAGGGGACGCTGGTGGCGGGCTTGTCCGCGTCGCCGGGCATCGCGTCCGGGCCGGTGTGGGCCTTCCAGCGCGAGCGACTGGTGGTGGAGGAGCGCGCCGCCGACGCCGTCCAGGAGCACCGCAAGCTGGACGAGTCGTTGGCGGGCGCGGCGGCGGAGCTGCGCCAGTTGCACGAGGGCTTCCTCAAGAAGGCCGGGGCGCAGCGGGCCGCCATCTTCAAGGCGCACCTGGAGCTGCTGGACGACCCGGAGATGCGGACGGAGGCGCACGGCCACATCGACACGGGCCTGAGCGCGGGCGAGTCGTGGGGCCGCGTCTTCGAGAGCCGCGCCGACTCGCTCGCGAAGCTGGCCGAGCCCACACTGGCCGCGCGCGCCGCGGACCTGCGCGACGTGGGCCGGCGCGTGCTGCGGCCCCTCGCCACGGTGGTGGAGGGAGAGGCCACCTTCCCGGACCACCCGGTGGTGCTGCTGGCGGAGGACCTGGCCCCGTCGGACACGGCGAAGCTGGACCCCGCCATGGTGCTGGGGCTGTGCACGGCGGGCGGCGGCACCACGTCGCACACGGCCATCATCGCGCGCTCGCTCGACCTGCCGGCGGTGGTGGCGGCGGGGCCGTCCGTGCTGGATTTGCGCAACGGACAGGACTGCATCCTGGACGGGGACGCGGGCGTGCTGGTGCTGAAGCCCTCGGAGCGGGACCACGCGAAGGCCGCGACCCACCGCGAGCGCACGCGGGTGCGGCGCGAGGAGGAGAAGCTGGAGCGCTACCGGCCCGCCATCACGCTCGATGGACGGCGCGTGGAGGTGGCCGCGAACATCAGCGAGGCCGCGGAGGCCCAGAAGGCCGTGGACGCGGGCGGCGAGGGCGTGGGGCTGATGCGCACGGAGTTCCTCTTCCTCAAGCGCGACACACCGCCCGACGAGGAGGAGCAGCTGCACGCGTACCGCACCATGGTGCGCGCGCTGAACGGCCTGCCGCTCATCCTGCGCACGCTGGACATCGGCGGCGACAAGCACGTGCCCTACCTGTCGTTGCCGGCGGAGGCGAACCCGTTCCTCGGCGTGCGAGGCATCCGCCTGTGCTTCGAACGGGAGGACCTGTTCCGCACGCAGCTGCGCGCCATCCTGCGCGCGTCGAAGGAGGGCCCGGTCCGCATCATGTACCCCATGGTGGCGACGCCCGAGGAGCTGACGAAGGCGCGCGCCATCACGGAGTCCGTGCGCCTGGAGGTCGGCGCGGATCCGGTGGAGACGGGCATCATGATTGAAGTGCCCTCCGCGGTGATGATGGCGGAGCGGCTGGCGCGGGACGTGTCGTTCTTCTCCATCGGCACCAACGACCTGACGCAGTACGTGCTGGCGATGGACCGCGAGCACCCGGTGCTCGCGCCGCAGGCGGACGGCCTGCACCCGGCGGTGCTGCGCATGGTGGACCTCACGGTGCGCGCGGCCCGGAAGGCGGGCATCTGGGTGGGCGCGTGCGGCGGCATCGCGGGCGACCCGTCCGGCGCGGTGGTGCTGTCCGGCCTGGGCGTCACGGAGCTGAGCGTCGCCATCCCCAGCATCCCGGCGGTGAAGGCGCTGCTGCGCGGCATCTCGATGACGGACGCCGAAGCGGTGGCGCGCGAAGCGCTGGAGCGGGACAACGCGGCGGAGGTGCGGGCGCTCGTGCGGGACCTGATGGCGCGGAAGGGAGCAGGAGCGTGAAGCCGACGAAGCCGGGGGTGGTGACGGTCACGCTGAACGCGGCCATCGACCAGACGCTGGAGTGCCCGGGCTTCAGCGCGGGCGCCGTCAACCGCGTGGTGGCGGAGACGCGCACGCCGGGAGGCAAGGGCATCAACGTGGCGGCGTTCCTCGCGGGAGGTTCGCGGCCGGTGACGGCCACGGGGTTCCTGGGCGCGGACAACGTGTCGCTGTTCGAGGCGCTGTTCCACGAGCGCGACATCCAGGACCGCTGCCTGCGGCTTCCCGGCTCCAGCCGCGTGAACATCAAGGTCGTGGACCGCACGAGCGGCGCGGTGACGGACCTGAACCTGCCGGGGATCCGCGTCCCGGAGGAGGCCCTGGACGCGCTGGGCGCCACGCTGGACGCGCTCACGCTGGACCATGGCTGCTTCGTCCTCTCCGGGAGCGTGCCGGCCGGAGTGCCCGCCACGGTCTACGCCACGCTGACGAAGCGTCTGCACGCGAAGGGTGCGCTGGTGGTGGTGGACACCAGCGGAGAGGCGCTGCGCCACGCGGTGGCCGCGCGGCCGGACTTCCTGAAGCCGAACGCGCACGAACTGGGAGAGCTGCTCGACCGCCCGCTGCGGACGCCGGGCGAGGTGGCGCGGGCCGCGCGGGAGCTGCACGCGGGGGGCGTCGGGCTGGTGGTGGTGTCGCTGGGGGCGGAGG
>NZ_RAWG01000292.1 GCF_003611735.1 Corallococcus sicarius
ACCGCGCCACCGCAGGCCAGGGGCGCGAAGAGCTCGAAGATGGAGAGGTCGAAGCAAACGGACGTGGCGGCCAGCGTGCCCTTGAGCTGAGCGGGCGAGAAGGTGGAGAGCGCCCAGTCGAGGAAGGCGGTGGCACTGGCGTGCGAGATGGCGACGCCCTTGGGCCGGCCCGTGGAGCCGGACGTGTAGATGACGTAGGCGAGGCTTTCCTCGGACACGGACGTGGCCGGTGCCGAGGTGTGCAGCGCCGAGACACCTTCAGGAAGCGCGTCGAGGCAGAGCGTCTCCACGCCCTGGGTGTCGAGCTTCAGCGAAGCCAGCAGAGGGTAGTGGGAGAGCAGGAGCCGCGCGCCAGAGTCCGCGAGGGTGAAGTCGAGACGTTGACGCGGATACGCGGGGTCGAGGGGCACGTAGGTGCCGCCCGCCTTGAGGATGGCGAGCAGGGACGTGACGAGGTCGACGTTGCGCTCCATGAGGACCGCGACGCGCACCTCGGGCCCGACGCCCTGCGAGCGCAGGTGGTGCGCGAGCTGATTGGCCCGTGCATCCAGCTGGGCGTAGCTCAGGCGCTGGGTGCCGACGACGAGGGCGGTGGCGTCAGGCGTGCGCGCCACCTGCTGGGCGACGAGGTCATGAATCAGGCCCCGGCTCAGCTTCGTGCCCGTGTCGTTCCACTCCACGAGCAGCGTGTGACGCTCGTCCGGCGTCAGCATCGGCAACTGCGACAGGGGTAGCTCCGGCGCGGCGATGGCCGCACCCAGCAAGACCTGGAGGTGTTCGACCATCCGGGCCGCGGTGTTCGGGTGGAACAGGGCGGTGGCGTAGGTGAGGCTGCCCGTGAAGCCCTGCTCCTCGCGCTGGAGCGTCAGGTCCAGATCGAACTTCGCCATCCCACTGTTCACGTCCACGGCGCGCAGGGTGAGTCCGGGCAGGGACAGCTCGGAGACCGGCGCGTTCTGCAGGACGAAGAGGACCTGGAAGAGGGGGCTGCGGCTCAGGTCTCGTGCCGGATGCAGCACCTCCACCAGCTTCTCGAAGGGCAGGTCCTGGTGCTCGTACGCGCCCAGCGTGGTGTCGCGCACCTGCGCCAGGAGCTGGCGGAAGCTGGCATCGCTCTTCACCTGCGAGCGCAACACCAGCGTGTTGACGAAGAAGCCGATGAGCGACTCGGACTCGACGTGCCTGCGGCCCGCGATGGGCGAGCCAACGGTGATGTCCTCCTGTCCGGAGTAGCGCTGGAGCACGAGCTGCCAGGCCGCGAGGAGCACCATGAACGGCGTGGCACCCTCGCGCTTCGCCAGGGCCTCCACCGCGTCACTCAGCTCTCGCGGCAGACGCACGGGTGCCACCGCGCCCAGGAAGGACTGCCTCGCCGGGCGCTGCTTGTCGGTGGGCAGCTCCAGGTGCGCCGGGGCCCCCGTGAGCTGTCCGCGCCAGTAGTCGAGCTGCGCGTCCAGCACCGGGCCACGCAGCCAGTTGCGCTGCCACGCCGAGTAGTCCGCGTACTGCACCGGCAGTTCGGGCAGCGGCGAAGGACGGCCCTGGAGGAAGGCCGCGTACAGCGCGGCGATCTCCCGCACCAGCACGCCCACGGACCAGCCGTCCGACACGATGTGGTGGATGTTCAGCACCAGTACATGCTCGGTGTCGCCCAGCTTCAGGAGCAGGGCGCGCAGCAGCGGGCCTCGCTCCAGGTTGAACGGACGACGGGCCTCCTCGGTGGCGAGGCGCAGGGCCTCCGCCTGGCGCGAGGACGCATCGGACAGGCGCGTCAGGTCCGTCACCGGGAGCGGCAACGGCGCGGGCGCATGGATGTCCTGGAACGGCTCTCCCGCCTCGGTGCGGAAGGTGGTGCGCAGGGACTCGTGGCGGCGCACCAGCTCCTCGAAGCTCCGCTGGAGCGCACCCACGTCCAGCGTGCCCTCCAGCTTCAGGGCCGCGGGGATGTTGTACGTCGTGTCCGTCGGATCCAGCTGGTGGATGAACCACAGCCGCTGCTGCGCGAAGGACAGGGGAAGCTCCGCGCTCCGGTCCGCGACCGCCAGCGGCGGGGCGACGAGCGCCGGGCGGCTGGGATCCTGGAGCGCCTGGAGGCGCTGCGCGAGCGCGGCCACGGTGGGCGCCTCGAAGAGGACGCGCAGGCCCAGCTCCACGCCGAAGGCCGAGCGCACGCGCGCGACGACCTGCGTGGCCCGCAGCGAGTGACCGCCCAGCTCGAAGAAGTGGTCGTTCGCTCCCACTCGCTCGATGCCCAGCACCTCGGTGAAGATTCCGGCGAGGGTCTGCTCGGTGGGGCTGCGCGGCGCCACGTACTGGCCTCGCGCCGTCACCGACACCTCCGGCGCGGGCAGGGCCTTGCGATCCGCCTTGCCGCTCGGGGTCAGCGGCAGCACCCCCAGGTGCACGAAGGCCGAGGGCACCATGTACTCGGGCAGCCGCTCCAGGAGGAAGGTGCGCAGCGTGGCTGCTTCCAGCGGGCCCGCGTCGCCCGTGACGTAGGCCACCAGCCGCGCGTCACCGGACGCGTCCTGGCGCACCACGGCCACGGCCTCGCGCACGCCGGGGTGCGCCTGGAGCGCGGCTTCGATTTCGCCCAGCTCGATGCGGAAGCCTCGCAGCTTCACCTGGAAGTCCGCGCGGCCCAGGTACTCCACCGTGCCGTCAGGCAGCCAGCGCGCCAGGTCTCCCGTGCGGTACATGCGCGCGCCGGGCGTGGTGCTGAACGGATCCGGAATGAACCGCTCGGCGGTCAGGTTCGGGCGGCGCCAGTAGCCGCGGCCCACCTGGACTCCGGCGAGGAACAGCTCACCGGGTACGCCCACCGGCACGGGCTGACCATGGCGGTCGAGCACGTGCAGCCGCGTGTTCGCCACGGGGCGGCCGATGGGCACGCGGCGCAGATCCTCCGAACGCGGGCAGTGCCAGTAGGTGACGTCCACCGCGGCCTCGGTGGGGCCGTAGAGGTTGTGCACCTCCGCGACGGGCAGCCGCGCGTGGGCGCGGCGCACCAGGTCCGCGGGCAGGGCTTCGCCGCTGCACACCACCCGGCGCAGGTGCGTCAGGCCCTCCAGGCCCGGCTCCTCCACGAAGGCGCGCAGCATGGACGGCACGAAGTGCGCGGTGGTGATGCGCTGCTCGGCCATCAGCCGCACCAGATAGGCCGGCTCCTGGTGGCCTCCGGGACGCGCCACGACCAGCCGCGCTCCCGTCATCAGCGGCCAGAAGAACTCCCAGACGGACACGTCGAAGCTGAACGGCGTCTTCTGCAACACCGTGTCGTCCGACGTGAGGCCGTACTCCTGCTGCGTCCAGCGCAGGCGGTTGACGACGCCCGCGTGCGCGTTCATCGCGCCCTTCGGACGTCCGGTGCTGCCCGATGTGAAGATGACGTAGGCCAGCGCATCGGCCGAAGCGCGCGGCGCGGGCGTCGTCGTGGGGTGGCGGGCGATCCGCTCCCAGCCGGTGTCCAGGCAGACGACCTGGGGGCCCGGGTCCGTGCCCAGGGGCAGCTTCGAGACGAGGTGCTCCTGCACCAGCAGCACCGGGGCGGCGGTGTCCTCCAGCATCCACTGGAGGCGGTCGCGCGGGTAGGCCGGATCCAACGGCACGTAGGCCGCGCCCGCCTTGAGCACGCCGAAGAGCGCCACGACCATCTCCAGCGAGCGCTCCAGACACACGCCCACCAGCGACTCGGGTCCCACGTCCAGCGTGTGCAGGTGGTGCGCGAGCTGGTTGGCCCGCGCATCGAGCTGCGCGTAGGTGAGGTTCTGGCCTTCGAACGTGACGGCGACGGCGTCCGGGCTCTTCGCGACCTGCTGCTCGAAGAGGTCGTGGATGCGCTCACCGCGCGGGTACTCCACGCGCGTGTCGTTCCACCGCACGAGGACCTGCTGCCGCTCGTCCTCCGTGAGCAGGGGCAGGCGGGACAACGGCTGGTCCGGCGACGCGACGACGGCCTGGGCCAGCAGGGACAGGTGCCCGGCGAGGCGCGCGACGGTGGCCTCGTCGAAGAGGCGGGTGGCGTACTCCAGCCGGCAGAACAGGCCGGTGCGCTGCTCATACACGTCCAGGCCCAGGTCGAACTTCGACGTGCCCGTGGGCACCTCCACCTGGCTGAGCTGGAGCGACATCGGCGTCGCGGCGTCCGAGTCCGGTGTGTTGAGGACGTTGAGGAGGACCTGCACCACCGGCGTGCGGCTCTGGTCGCGCGGCACCTGGAGCACGTCCACCAGTCGCTCGAACGGGGCCTCCTGGCGCGCGTACGCACCCAGGGCCTGCTGCTTCACGCGGTTCACCAACTCGCGGAAGGTGGGGGCGCCCTCCAGCTTCGCGCGGAAGGCCAGCGTGTTGACGAAGCAGCCGATGAGGCCTTCCACCTCCGGCCTCGTGCGGGCCGCGATGGGCGTGCCCACCGCGAAGTCGTCCTGGTTCGCGTAGCGCCCCAGCAGCGTCTGGTAGAGCGCCATCAGCACCATGAACGACGTGGCGCCTTCCTTGCGGCCCAGGGCCAGCAGGGGCTCCGAGACTTCCCGGGGGATGTGGAAGCGGTGCACGTCGCCCGCGTAGGACTGCACGGCGGGACGGGGCCTGTCCGTGGGCAGCTCCAGCGCAGGCACCCCGGAGAGCTGCGCCTTCCACCAGCGCAGCTGCTCATCCAGCATCGCGCCTTCCAGCCACTTGCGCTGCCACACGGCGAAGTCCGCGTACTGCACTGGCAACGCCGGGAGCGGCGACGGCAGGCCCGCGCCGAAGCACGCGTAGAGGATGGTCAGCTCCTGCGCGAGCACCAGGGTGCACCACGCGTCGGAGACGACATGGTGGAGCACCAGCCCCAGCACGTGCTCCTCCGCGCCCATCCGCATCAGGCGCGCGCGCACGATGGGGCCTCGCTCCAGGTCGAACGGGATGTCCGCGAGCGCACGGCAGCGGCGCAGCAGCTCCGCCTCGCGCTCCTCGCGCGTGTCACCGGGGACGTCTTCCAGCGGCATGGGCAGGCCGCCCGTCGGCTGGACGATCTGCACGGGGCCGGCATCCGACAGGGAGTACGTGGTGCGCAGCACCTCGTGCCGCTTCACCAGTTCGTCCAGCGCGGCCTGGAGGGCCTTCGTGTCCAGCGCGCCCGTGAGGCGGAAGTTGACGGCGTTGTTGTAGGCGACGTTCGCCGGATCCAACTGCTGCAGGTACCAGAGCCGCTCCTGCGGGAAGGAGAGCGGCAGGGGCTTCTCCCGCGACGCGCGGGGGATGGGCGGCGGCGCCCCCTGCACCCGCGCGGCATTCGGCGCGGACGTCGGAGCCTTGGGCGACGCCGGTGCCTTGGGGGCTGGTGCCGGCGCGGCGGGCGGAGGCAGTCGCGCGGCCGGCAGCGTCACCGGCTCCACGCGGCCATCCGCGCGCAGGCGGGCCGTGCGGCCCGTGCGGTACAGCTTCGCGGCCCTGTCGAGCGGGTGGGGCACCAGCCGACGGCGCTCCTCCTCGGCGGACCGCCACAACGCCCACGGCACGCCAGCGCCACCCAGGGCCAGCTCGCCCACCACGTTCGCGGGCACCGGCTGGCCCGCATCGTCCAGCACCCAGGCCTGGAGGCCCGGCGGCACGCGCTCTCCGGGGGCCCGGGGCAGCAACGCGCCTTCGACGGTGCCGCCCGCGAGCAGCACCGATACGCCCGAGGCTCGTTGCAGGGCCGACGCCAGCTCCGACGACGCTCCTTCGAGCACCAGCGCTCCGAAGGGCGCCAGGGCCTCGCGGGCTCCGGGCAGGTCGGTCAGCGCTCGCGCGAGCCGCGCCGTGGTGTTCAGCAGCACCGCTCCGGACTGGCGCGCCAGCTCCAGCAGCTCGCCCACGCCCTGTTCACCCTCCACCAGCACCTGCTCGCGCTGCGCGAGGGCCTCCGCCTCCGCCAGCGCGCGCACCTTCGCCAGGCGGCGCAGGCCTTCCAACACCACCGGCGTCTCCAGGCCGAAGTCGATGAGGCACGTCACCTCGTCCACGTCCGCCGCGCGCACGTCGCGCAGCCGCTGGAGCCCGCTCTCCACCGTGCCGATGAGGCCCGTCACCTTCGCGTGGTGCTCGAAGGTGTGCTCCAGCAGCGCGTCCAGGTCCTGCGAGGAGAACTTGTCGATCTCCCCCTGGTGGCCCTGCGCCGCGAGCAGTGAGGCGGTGATGTCCGCGGAGCTGCGGAAGTAGCCGAGCAGCGGCTTGCGCACCGTGCGCAGCACCTCCTGCTCGTCGTCACCCAGGTACGTGTGGAGCATGCACGTGATGTGGCCCCGGCCCGGGTGGCCGTTGCGGCGCCACGCCTCGCGGTACAGCGCCACCTTCGGCTTCAGCTCCTCCAGCGAGTGCGCGAAGAGGCCGGTGAGGATGCCCGCGCCCAGCTCGCCCGCCAGCCGGAACGTCTCCGGGTTGGCGGTGGCCGTGAGCCACACCGGCAGCTCCTTCTGCACCGGCTTCGGGCGCACGCCGACTTCCACCATCGCGCCGTTGCCGCCCATGCGCTGGATGCGCTCGCCGCGCCACAGGGCCCGCAGCGTCTCCAGGTTCTTGAGGAGGATGTTGCGCCGGTCCGCGTAGTTCTGGGGCGCGAAGACGAAGTCCCGCACGTGCCAGCCCGTAGCGACCGACAGGTCCACGCGGCCCTGCGACAGGTTGTCCACCACGGCCCACTGCTCGGCGATGAGCAGCGGATCATGCAGCGGCAGCACCACGCTGCCGGAGCGCAGGCGCACGTTGCGCGTGACGGCGGCCAGCGCCGCGGCGGCGACGGCCGGCTGCGGGTAGATGCCGCCGAAGGAGTGGAAGTGCCGCTCGGGCGTCCACACGGCGGAGAAGCCGTTCGCGTCCGCGAACTTCGCGCCCTCGAGCAGCAGCTCGTACTTCGGGCCGCTCATCGCATCCTCGTCGTTGGCGAAGTAGCTCAGGCTCACATCGAGCGCGCGGGTCCGCGGGCCGCCGCCGTGCAGCCGCACGAGCTGCGCCGTCACCTGCTCGGAGGGGAATACGACGCGCAGCCCCCGCGAGAGGGCCCACAGCGACTCCAGCTCCGGACGCTCCGCCGTGGCCTCGGTGGCGGCGAGCCACGCGCTTCCCTCGGCGGGACGCAGCCGTGCGTCCAGCGCGGCGAACAGCTCCGTCAGCGCGGGATGTCCCAGCGCCCACGCGGGCTGGCCGGCCCCCGCGGGCAGCAGCCACGCGACGGTGTCCTCCGTGCTCGCTCCCTGCTCCGTGTCGGTGGCGCCCAACGGCTCCAGCGCGTCCTCCACGTGCAGCACGCGCGAGGCCTCCAGGCGCGCGGCGGTGACGACGCCCTTCCACGTCACGATGCGCGGCGACGCGGCGCCTTCGGGCGCATAGATGGCGAGGTTGCCCAGGTCGGTGGGCCCGAGCGCCACCACGGCGGCACCGGCCTCCAGCACGCCCCACAGGGCCGCGACCTTCTCCGGCGACGGTCGCAGGCACACGACGACGGGCTCGCCGGGCTTCACCCCGAGCATCCGCAGACGGGACGACAGCGCGCGGGCGCGGGTGGACAGCTCCGCCCACGTCCACGTCTTTCCCTCGCGGACGAGGGCCACGGTCTCCGGGTGACGGCGCGCACGGTCCGCGAGCAGCGCGGGGAGCGCGGGCGCGGTGGGGACGGGCAGGGGACGGGGCCAGGCGTTGCGTTCGACCTCCGTGGCGAGCGACAGGCGGGAGAGCCGCTCGTCGGGCGTGGCGAGCGCGGACGTCAGCAGCGCCTGGAGGTGCTCCAACATGCGCCGGGCCGTGGTCGCGTCGAACAGCTCGGTGGCGTACTCCAGCGCGCCGTGCACGCCCGCGGGCCCTTCCGACAGGATGAGCGTCAGGTCGGAGAGCGTCGTGCCCCACTGCACGGGGGTGCCGGGGATCTCCACGATGGAGGTGCGCACGCCCATCGTGTCCTGCGCATCGACGCTGGAGACGGCGTTGCTGTGGTAGACGAAGACGGTGTCGGCCATGCGGTCCCGGCCGATGTCCTTGCCCGGGACGAGCTGCTCCACCAGGTACTCGAAGGGCACGTCCGGGCGGGCCTGCGCATCCCCCACTTCCTGGCGCACGCGCTCCAGCAGCTCGCGGAAGGACGGGTCCCCCGCGAGGCTGGTGCGGAACGCCGCCGAGTGCGCCACGTAGCCGATGAGCTGCAACAGCTCCGGACGCGTGCGGTTCGCGATGGGCGTCCCGACGATGATGTCCGTCTGCCCCGTGTAGCGGTGCAGCAGCGCGTTCCACGCGGCCAGCACCGTCATGTAGCCGGTGAAGCCCTCGCGCTTGCCGAAGGCCACCAGCTCCCGGGCGAGCGCCTGCGGGAACGCCACGCTCATGCGCTCCGACGTCAGCGGGCACTTCTCCGGACGCGGCCGGTCCGTGGGCACGCCCAGCTGGCGCGGCATGCCCGCGAGCCGGGTGCGCCACCACTGCTCCTGCTCCGGCACCAGGTGCTCGGCGATGGTGCGGCGCTGCCACGCGCCGAAGTCCGCGTACTGCACCGTCAGCGGCGCCAGCGGTGAGGGCTTGCCCTGGCGGAAGGCGCCGTAGAGCTGGCTCAGCTCGTGGATGAAGATGGCGATGGACAGCGTGTCGCAGACGACGTGGTGGATGCAGACGAGCAGCAGGTGCACGTTCTCCGCCTGTCGCAGCAGCGTCGTGCGCAGGACGGGGCCGTTCACCAGGTCGAAGGGCCTCGCCGCGTCCTCACGCGCCAGGCGCAGGGCTTCGGCCTCGCGCTCCTCGGGCGTGCCGGTGAGCTCCACGCGCTCCAGCGGGATGCGCACGTTCGCGTGGAAGCGCTGCACGGGCCGGCCGTCCACGAGGTCGTAGGTGGTCCGCAGCGCTTCGTGGCGGCGGACGATCTCCTGGACGGCGCGCTCCAGGGGCTCCACGGCCGCGTCGCCTTCCAGCTTGAGGACGACGGGGATGTTGTACGCGGAGAGGCCGGGCAGGTGCTGCTCCAGCCGCCACACGCGCTCCTGCACGAAGGACAGCGGCAGCTCGGCCGTGCGGGGCAGGGCCTCCAGCGGCAGCTCGCGCGTCTGCTCCACCGAGGGCGCCTGGCTCAGCAGCGGCTCGATGCGCGCGGCGATGCCGGCCACCGTGGGGGCCTCGAACAGGGCCGCCAGGGGCACCTGGACGCCGAAGGTGTCGCGCAGCTGGTTGAGCAGCTGCGCGGCCATCAGCGAGTTGCCGCCAATCTCCAGGAAGTTGTCGTCGCGTCCGACGAACTCCAACGCCAGCCGTTCGCGCCAGAGCGCGGCCACACGCTCCTCGATGTCACCTCGCGGTGAGTCCGCACGCGCGGGGGCGCTCGATGCTGTGGGCAGGCTCACCGGGACCAGGGCCGCCGGAGCCGGCGTGGGGACCGCCGTGCGCGCGGACACATCCCCCACCGGAGCGGAGAGGGTGCCCTGCGCGGACGGCGAAACGGTCACGATGGGGGGCGTTGCCACCTGCGGCTGCCCGGACGCGTGCGGCGGCGCCGTCTGCGCCAGCGCGGACGGGCTTGCCCCGGGGACCGAGCCTCGCGCGTGGGCCGGTGCGGTCGTCGCATGGGCCGCAGTCGACGCTGGCGCGGAGGCCGGTGCCTGCGAGGCGACAGGTGCGCTGGTGCGCGAGGCCTCCACCCAGACGCGCTTGCGCTGGAACGGGTACGTGGGCAGGTGGATCCGCAGGCGCTGTTCGTGGGCGTAGAACGCCTTCCAGTCCAGCGGGAGCCCCGCGGTCCACAGCTCGCCCAGCGACGCCAGCAGGCCCGCGTGCTCCGGCGTGGTGCTTCCACGGCGCACCGACGGCACGGCCTTCACGCGGTCCTTGTCCTGGCCCAGGCACGCGCGCATCAGCGGGGTGAGGTCCTGTCCGGGCCCCACCTCCAGCAGCACGCTGCAACCCTCTTCCAGCATCGCGCCCACGGAGTCCGTGAAGCGCACCGGCTGGCGCATCTGATCCGCCCAGTAGCGCGGAGCGCTCAGCTCGCCCGGGCGGACCCAGGTGCCGGTGAGTCCGGAGACGTAGCGCACCGTCGGCTCGGCGCGGCCCAGCGAGCCCACCACCTTCATCAGCTCCGGCATCAGCGGTTCCACGTCCGCCGAGTGGAACGCGTGCGGCGCGGGCATGCGCACCGCCCCCGCGTTGCGCCGCTTCAGCTCCTCCTGGAGCCGTTCGATCTCCTCCACCGGGCCGGAGACGACGCACCGGTCCGGCGAGTTGTGGGCGGCCAGCGTCAGGCGGCCCTTCAGGAGCGGCACCACCTGCGCCTCGGACAGCGCGACCGCGAGCATGGCGCCCGGCGGCATGTGGTGCATCAGCTCCCCGCGCGTCACGGCCAGCTTCAGCGCGTCTTCCAGCGACAGCACGCCGGCCACGCACGCGGCCGCGTACTCACCGAAGCTGTGACCCATGACGGCATAGGGCTTCACGCCCCAGTCCATCCACATCCGCGCCAGGGACACCTCCACGGCGAAGAGCGCGGGCAGCGCGACGCGCGTGTCGGCCAGCAGCGCGGCCTCCGGAGCCTGCGGGCCCGGGACGGCCTGGAGCAGCGTGGTCACGCGCTCGCGCAGCGGGGCCTCCAGCAGCGCGAGGCACGCGTCCAGGTGCGCGCGGAAGGCGGGCTCGGCCTCGTACAGCTCCCGGCCCATGCCCACCTGCTGGGCACCCTGGCCGGGGAACACGAAGGCCACGCGGCGACGGCGTGCGGCCTCCGCGTCCTTCACCGCCACCGGCGTGTACGGCTTGCGCAGCTGCTTCGCGAGGTCCGCCGCGTCGCGCGCCACCACGGCGCGCCGGTGGTCGAAGCCCTTGCGGCCCACCGCGTGGGTGAAGGCCACGTCCGCCATGGACAGGTCCGCGCGGGCTTCCGCGTGCGACGCGAGCCGCTGGGACGCCGCTTCCAGCGCCTCGGGCGTGCGCGCCGAGAGCAGGACGACCTGGTGGGACCGCGTGGTGGAACCACTGTGCGACATGGGTGCTTCCTCGAGCACGGCGTGGGCGTTGGTGCCGCCGACGCCGAAGGAGCTGACGGCGGCGCGACGCGGGGTCTCGCCCGCCGGCCAGGGCCGAAGGGTGGTGTTGACGAAGAAGGGGCCCGCGTCGAAGTCGATCTGCGGGTTGGCCTTCTCGAAGTGCAGGCTGGGGGGAATCTCCCCGTGGTGCAGCGCGAGCGCGGCCTTCATCAGGCCCGCGAGTCCGGCCACCGTGTCCAGGTGGCCCATGTTGGTCTTCAGCGACGCGAGCGCGATGGTGCCCTTGTGCTCCGGGCCCAGGCCGTAGGCGCGCTGGAGCGCCGCGACTTCAATCGGATCTCCCAGCGGCGTGGCCGTGCCGTGCGCCTCCACGTAGCCGATGTCCTTCGGCTGCACGCCCGCGCGCGACAGGGCCTGGGTGATGACGGAGGACTGGCCCTGCACGCTGGGCGCGGTGAAGCCGGACTTGTCCCGCCCGTCGTTGTTCGTCGCCGTGGCGCGGATGACGGCGTAGACGGAGTCGCCGTCCCGCACCGCGTCGTCCAGCCGCTTGAGCACCACCGCGGCCACGCCGTTGCCGGAGATGGTGCCCTTCGCCTTCGCGTCGAACGCGCGGCAGTGGCCGTCCGGAGAGAAGATCAACCCCTCCTGGTAGACGTAGCCCGTGCGCTGGGCCGCGCTCAGGCGCGTGGCGCCCGCGATGGCCACGTCGGACAGCCCCGACAGCAGGTTCTGGCAGGCGAGGTGCGCCGCCACGAGGCCCGTGGAGCACGCGGTGTAGACGAGCGTGCTCTCGCCTCGGAGGCCCAGCTTCCAGGATGTCTTCTGCGCCAGGCTCTGGTGCGTCGCGGTGCCGTACAGCTCGAAGAACGCGGCCCCGTCCAGCGGCATGTTCTGCTGCACCGCCTGCGCGTAGCCGGAGTCGTTCGCGCCCGCGTACAGCGAGATGTCACCGGGGAACTGCTCCGGTTCGATGCCCGCGTCCTCGAGCGCCGCCCAGGTGCACTGGAGGAAGAGCCGCTGCTGCGGATCCGTCCACTGCGCCTCGCGCAGCGACATGTCGAAGAACGCGTGGTCGAACTGGTCGATGTCGTCGAGCACGCCCCCGGCGGGGACGAAGCCCGGGTGCTGCCACAGCTCCATGCCCTCGGGCAGGCCGGGCAGGTGCTCCAGCTCCTCCGGCGTGAAGCGGGAGATGGACTCCACGCCCTCGCGCAGGTTCTTCCAGAAGTCCTCCACGGAGCCCGCGCCGGGGAAGCGGCCCGCCATGCCGATGATGGCGATGTCGGACGACCCGGACGCCTGGGGAGCCCGGGTGCGCGGGGCCACGGGCGCGGACGGGG
>NZ_RAWG01000293.1 GCF_003611735.1 Corallococcus sicarius
GGGCCGGGGTGCGCACGCGCGCGGACTTCGCGGCGGGGCTGGGGCCGGGAGGGCAGGTGCGCCTCCTGGTCGACCCGTCACGTCCGGGCGTGCCGCGCGAGGCGACCTACGCGCGCGAGCAGGCCTCCCGCATGGGGTGGCTGCCCTGGGGACTGGGCCTGGGCGCGCTGGTGGCCGCGGGCGGCTTCGGCTGGGAGCTGCGGCGGCTGTTCCGCAAGGAGGTGGTGCCCCTGCGGCTGGGCGCGCTGGTGTGGCTCACCCCGGACGACGGCCACCTGCCGGAAGGAAAGGGCGAGGCGGAGTTCCCCGCGCACTACTTCCGCCAGGACGTGAAACAGGCGGTGCGGGCGCGCTGCCGCCCCCAGCGGGCCCCCGTGCGCAATGGCGGCAAGGTGCTGGCGGCCGTCGTCCCGAGCGAGCCGGGCTGGTGTCGGGTCATCGACGAAGAGCTGGCGCGGACGCTGGGCTGGGTGCGCTGAAGCACGCGCGGACGGGGCTGAAAAGTTGCCGGTCCCCGGGGGCCGTGTGACACACGCCTGTAGCTGCAACGTCTGGAGGCTCTCATGCGCGTACGCTTCTCCCACTTCGTGCTGCCCGTGCTGATGCTGATGGCGCCGAACGCCACCGGGGCCAGCAAGCGCAACGAAGCCGAGGAGGCGTACCAGCAGGCCCGGCGCTCGTACTACGCGCTGAAGGACGACGCGTCCCGCCGCAAGCTGCGCCACCACTGGCTCAACGTGGTGCACCGCTTCGAGGCCGTGGCCAGCCACTACCCCAAGAGCGACCGCGCGCCCGACGCGCTCTTCACCGCGGGCGACCTGCTCCAGGAGCTGAGCCGCATCTCGTTCGTGGAGGGGGACCTCCAGTCGGCCATCGCCGACTACTCGAAGCTGCTGGAGGCGCACCCGAAGCACAAGCTCGCGGACGACGCGGCGCTGGCGCTGGCGCGCATCCACATCAACCGCCTGGACCGCCCGGAGGCCGCGCGCAAGGTCCTCACCGAGTCGCTGTCCACCAACCCCAAGGGCGACCAGGGCAAGGAGATCAAGGCGCTCCTGGCCTCGCTGCCCACGTCGAAGACGATGCCCGCGCGGCCGACCGTGAAGACGCTGCCCCCCACGGGCAAGGCCACGCAGGCCGTCGCCGAGGCCACTGCGCAGGACCGCTCCGCCCTGGTGGACGCCATCTCCAAGCTCTCTCGGGAGCCGTCCCCGGCGCTGCCGCGCCTGGAGGCGAATGCGCCCTCCGCGGGCGGCACGAACACTCCGGCGGTGGTCATCAAGGACGCGCCGACCGTCGCCGACAAGGCGCTGGAGGCGAAGGACGCCGCCACGGACGTCCACGCCGCGAAGGGACCCGAGGCCCTGGCCTCCTCGCGCGGCACCGAGCAGCCCGTGAAGCCGGACACGCGCACCGAGTCCCCGTCCGTGACGACGAAGCCGTCGGTGGATGGCACCGCGGTGGCGTCCGTCACGGCGCCGCGCGGCGAGCCGAAGCCGGCCGAGCCGGAGACCGTCGCGTCGAAGCCGCCGCGCGCGGTGGCGGTGTCGCCGATGCCGGAGGCCCCGCGTCCGGTGACGGCGCCGGTGGACTCCCAGGTGGCGCAGGCGCGGCTCAAGGCGGTGGCGAAGCAGTCCCGCAACGCGGAGCTGACGCTGGCGGAGCAGCTCGGGTTGAAGGTGCGGCGCGTGGTCATCGACCCGGGCCATGGCGGGCACGACTCGGGCGCGGTGGGCAAGGCGGGGACGAAGGAGAAGGAGGTGTCGCTGGCCATCTCCAAGAAGGTCGCGGACGGCCTGCGTGAGAAGGGCCTGGAGGTGGTGCTCACGCGCGACGACGACACGTTCATCCGCCTGGAGGACAGGGCGAAGCTGGCGAACGAGGCGCACGGGGACCTGTTCATCTCGGTGCACTGCAACTCGGCGGCGACGCACAAGCTGCGCGGCATTGAGACGTACACGCTCAACACGTCCGCGGACCGCTACTCCATCCGGCTGGCCGCGCGCGAGAACGCGTCGTCCGAGAAGGGCATCAGCGACCTGCAGTTCATCCTGGCGGACCTGGCGACGAAGGCGAACACGGAGGAGTCGTCGCGGCTGGCGAAGTCCGTGCAGCACAGCCTGGTGAAGGGCCTGTCCAACAAGTACGACGGCATCAAGGACCTGGGCCACAAGGAGGCGCTGTTCTACGTGCTCCTGGGCGCGCGGATGCCGGCCATCCTGGTGGAGACGTCCTTCCTGTCGCACTCCGAGGACGAGAAGCGCCTGGCGTCCGAGCGCTACCAGGACGAGGTGGCGAAGAGCATCGTGCTGGGAGTGGAAGAGTTCCTCGGAGACCGCCGCCGCGTGGCCAAGGTAGATTGACGCTCGCGTCGTCACCATGGCCGAGCAGTCCCCCCCGTCCGTCCCCCGTCCCTCGCAGGACCCGAATGCGCCCCCGTTCCAGACGGAGGCGGACCTGCGCGCGTGGCTGCGCGCGGAAGGCCTGGAGCACCTGGCGCGGCTGAGCCTCGCGCTGCTCACCCCGCGCGTGGAGGCCGCGTACCTGCCGCAGGTGCGCGCGGTCATCTCCCGCAGGCGGCTGGTGGAGCTGCTCGCGGCGGACTCGCTCGACCGGTGGACGGCGGAGATGCTGCCCACGCCGCGGATGCGCGACCTGCTGCCCCGGCTCGCGTGGCGCTACGTGGAGGACGAGCGGGCAGCCGTGGCCGAGGCGCGCGCGTCGCTGACCGAGCGGCTCACCCCTCCCGCCGATCCGCGCACGCACCGCGTCCACGGGATGCTGCTCGCGTGGCGGGCCCTGGTGCCGTCGAGCGTCGCGCCCCGGCCGTCGCGCGCCCTGTCGCTGGAGGCGCTGGTGGAGGAGCCGGACCTGCCGGGCTTCCGCCTCAAGGAGACGCGCATCTCCGAGCAGCCGGTGGGCCCCGCGAACAGCGTCTTCGTCCTGCCGGACGCGCGGCTGACGTTCAGCCCCACGGCGGTGGCGGTGGACTGCTCGTGCGGCGCGACATTCTGCGTGCACCAGCTGGCGGCGGTGGACACCACGCTCCTCTGGCTGCGCCAGCGCTGGACGGAGGCCTTCGGCGAGACGCTGGAGGAGCTGGTGCGTCCGCAGTGGGCGCGGACGCTGCGCGCGCTGGAGCGGGCGGTGGAGGAGAGCCCGGGCGGCTCGGGCGGGGTGGAGATCTCCTGGCGCCTGGACGTCATCGAGGGCTACGGCGTGGAGGTCGCGCCCTACGTGCACCGGCGCACGAAGAAGGGCCAGCGCACCACGGGGGCGAAGGTCGGCCGGCGCAAGCTGTTCCAGGAGTTCGGCTCGCAGCTCAGCGCTTCGGACGCGCGCATCGGCGCGCTGCTGGCGGACCACGACGCCCCGGCGTCCCGCGCGCTGCTGTTCGAGCTCATCGACCATCCGCGCATCTACCTGGAGGGGCTCATCCCGGATCTGCTCGTGCGCATCGAGCGCGCGAAGGTGGGCCTCGTCGCCGAGGACCGGGGCGGCACCGTGGTGGTGAACGCGGGCGTGGACGGCGCCGCGCTGCCTGCGGCGATGCTGGAGCGCGTGCGCAAGTCGAAGCCGGAGGAGGCGGTGTTCCTCTGGGACGAGGGCTCACGGCTGCTCACCGTGCTGGACGTGAGCCCGGAGGTGCGCGCGCTCACCACGGTGCTGCTGAAACACGGCAACGGCTTCCCACCGGAGAGCCACGGCGCGCTGTTGGATCAGCTGTCCAAGTTCTCCATGCGCCTGCCGGTGGCCATGCCCCGCAGCGTGATGGGGGAGTCCGTCGCGCCGCAGCAGCTCCCGGTGCTCCGGCTGGAGGCGCAGCCCGGGGGCGCGGTGCGGCTGGAGCTGCGCCTGCGACCGCTGGCGGACGGCCCCGCGTTCCTGCCCGGCGAGGGCCCGCGCGACGTGCACGTGCGGCGCGGCACGGCGTCCTTCCACGCGGTGCGTGACTTCGCGCGCGAGCTGGCGGCGGCGACGGCGCTCCAGGCCCGGCTGCCGCTCTTGTCAGCGGAGCCGCAGGAGCAGCCGTTCTGCTTCCTCTTCCACAGCGCGCAAGGAGGGCTCGCGGTGCTGGCCGCGTGCGCGGACCTGGAGCCCCGGCCGGAGCTGGAGTGGGTGGGCGTCTCCATGCGGCTGGTGGAGAAGCGGGGCGTCAGCGACCTGAAGGTCGTCCTGCAGCGCAAGCGCGACTGGTTCGGCGTGATGGGCGGGCTGTCGGTGGACGGCGAGCGGGTGGCCCTGGCGCGGCTGCTGGATGCGGCCCGGCGCAAGGAGCGCTTCGTCCAGGTGGACGCGAACACCTGGGTGGAGATCGAAGCGGCGCTGCGGGAGCACCTGGAGCGGCTGTCGGATCACACCTACGCCTCGCGGCACGGGCTGGAGGTGGGCCCGTCCGCGGCGGAGGCGCTCGCGGGCCTGGGCAACGCGGGCGCGGACATCGAAGCGGACGCGTCCTGGAAGACGCTGGTGGAGCGCATCTTCGCGGCGAAGGAGCTGAAGCCCCGCGTCCCCACGACGCTGAAGACGGAGCTGCGCGACTACCAGCTCGAGGGCTTCCGCTGGCTTGCGCGGCTGGCGTCGTGGAACGCGGGCGGGGTGCTCGCGGACGACATGGGCCTGGGCAAGACGGTGCAGGCGCTGGCGGTGCTGCTGGAGCGCGCGAAGCAGGGGCCCGCGCTGGTGCTGGCGCCCACGTCGGTGGCCTTCAACTGGCGGGATGAGGCGAAGCGCTTCGCCCCGTCGCTCAAGGTGACGCTGTTCTCCGAGGCGGAGGACCGGGGCGGCACGCTGGAGCGCCTGGGGCCGCGCGACGTGCTGGTCATCAGCTACGGCCTGCTCACGCGCGACATCGAGCGGCTGGCCGCCCTGCGCTTCGCCACCATCGTCTTCGACGAGGCCCAGACGCTGAAGAACGCGGCCACGCACCGCTTCCGCGCGGCCCGGGCGCTCCAGGGGGACTTCAAGTTCGCGCTGTCCGGCACGCCCCTGGAGAACCACCTGGGCGAGCTGTGGGCCCTCTTCGCCGTCGTCTTCCCCGGGCTCCTGGGCAGCCTGGAGGCCTTCCGCGCGCGCTTCGCCACGCCGATTGAGCGACAGGTGGACCCCACGGCCGCGCCCGCGCTGGCCCGGGTGCTCCAGCCGTTCCTCCTGCGTCGCACCAAGGCGCAGGTGGAGACGCAGCTGCCGCCGCGCACCGACGTGCACGTGCCCGTCGTCCTGTCCGCGCCGGAATGGACGCTCTACGAGGACGCGCGGCTGGCGGCCCTGTCGGACCTGGAGACGCACAAGCCGAAGCTGAAGGAGCAGGAGAAGCGCATCCAGGTCCTCTCCGCCCTGACGCGGCTGCGGCTGCTCGCGTCACACCCGCGCCTGTACGACGCGGCGTCCAAGCTGGAGTCCTCCAAGCTGGAGCGCTTCATGGAGCTGATCCAGGAGCTGCGCGAGGAGGGCCACCGCGCGCTCGTGTTCAGTCAGTTCACGTCCCACCTGGCGCTGGTGCGCGAGGTGCTGGACGCCCAGGGCATCACCTACGAGTACCTGGACGGGCAGACGCCCGCCGGCGCCCGCGCCGAACGCGTGCGCGCCTTCCAGGAAGGGGATGCCCCCCTGTTCCTGATCTCCCTCAAGGCCGGAGGCTTCGGCCTCAACCTGACGGCCGCCACCAGCGTCATCCACCTGGACCCGTGGTGGAACCCGGCCGTGGAGGACCAGGCGTCCGACCGGGCCCACCGCATCGGCCAGCAGCGACCCGTCACGGTGTACCGGCTGGTCGCGCGCGGGACGATCGAGGAGCAGATGCTGGCGCTCCATGAGCACAAGCGCGCCCTCGTGACCGGCGTGCTTGAAGGCAAGGATGCGGCCGGGCGCCTGTCGACCCAGGAGCTGCTCGGCCTGCTCGCGCAGCGGCTGCCGTCCATCGACGGCCTCGATTCCGACGCCACCCGGCACTGAGCAGGCCCGCAGGTCCTTTCCTGGGTTTTTCCAGAGGGCCGCAGCACACCTGTGCCCACACTGAACAAACATTGAGGCACTTTTTCGTGCGGGCTCAGGCTGAACAACCGAGCAGCATCGAATCCTGATCTGCCGTGCCTACATGCAAGAATGATCAGGTGGTGGCGGGTGACCGCACTTCTCACGGCCTGCGATGCCTACATGCTCCTGTTTTCAGTGAGTCAGCCACAACACCTGAACCAATGTCTTTCAAGGTTTGTCATTGAGTCAATGACAAATCAATACACGCAGGTGAGGCTAATTAATGCAATCAATTGCATTTATCCAGACAGATTGAAACATGTATCAATGTTTCACTGGGGATTCAGCGGGAAGAAGTGCCCGATGGGGCCGTTCCCGTGGCCCACGGCGAGCGGGTAGCGCAGCGCCGCGGTGACGTACTCCTTGCCAAGCCGCACGGCCTCCAGCGGCGTGGCCCCCAGCGCGAGCCGCGCGGCGATGGCCGCCGACAACGTGCAGCCCGTCCCGTGCGTGTTCGGTGTCTCCACGGGCTGGATGGCCAGTGTCTCCAGACTCACGCCGTCGAACCACACGTCGGTGCCGCGCAGCGCGCCCTGCATGCCGCCGCCCTTTACGAGCACGGCCTTCGGGCCCAGGCGGTGGATGCGGCGCGCGGCCTCGCGCATGTCCTCCAGCGTCTCGATGTCCATCCCCGCGAGCAGCCGCGCCTCATGGCGGTTGGGCGTGAGGATGGCGGCGCGGGGCAGCAGCGCGCGCAGCGCCTCCACCGCCGAGTCGTCGATGAGCTGCGAGCCCGCGCGCGACACCATCACGGGATCCAGCACGACGGGGCCCAGGGACAATGCGCCCAGCCGCTCCGCCACGGCCTCGATGATGTCCCGGCGGGCCAGCATGCCCACCTTGACCGCATCCACGCGCATGTCCGAAGCGACGGCGTCCACCTGCGCGGTGACGGCCTCCGGAGGCAGCACGTCCACCCGGGTGACGCCGCGCGTGTTCTGCGCGGTGATGGCGGTGAGCGCGCTGGTGCCGTGGACGCGGTGGAAGGAGAAGGTGCGGAGATCCGCCTGGATTCCCGCGCCACCGCCACTGTCGGAGCCGGCGATGGTGAGGGCGGTGGAGACAGGGAAGGGCGTCATGGCGCGGCATCCTACCGGGCCCCGTGGCTTCCGGGTCCCGGAGAAGCGCGCGCCTCAGCGCCTCAGAACTGGCCCTGGCGCGCCTGCTCGAAGCCCACGCGGTGCTTGAGGTACAGCGTGTCCAGCATGTGGTTGCTGATGGGGTTGAAGTTGCCGTCGGTGAAGCGGTGCACCACCGCGCCCTTGCCCGCGTCCTTCGTGAAGGCCAGCGGATCCAGGGAGCCGCCCAGGCCGGTGAGCGTGGGCACGGGGTCCGCGTTGTTGACGTAGTGCACGTACTTGGGACCGTCCGGATACTTCGTGGACGCGGCGCCGAAGGTCTCCACCGACAGGTGGCCCATCTTCGCCTCGACCTGCGCGGGGGACAGCCCGTCCTCGATGCGCAGCCGCTTCGCCACGTCGTTCAGCGCGCGCGACGTGATGAGGCCGCCCTGGCTGTAGCCCACCAGGTGCACGTCGCGGCCGGCCTTCAGCTCCGAGTAGAGGGTGTCCGCCAGCGTGTCCACCGCGGGGTTCTTGCCCTTGTCCAGCTTGTCCGTCACGCACTGGGCCAGGTCCTTCACCAGCCCTTCGGTCGCGTTGTGGATGCCCACGACCTTCGCGCCGGAGGAGTTCGCCAGCGCCTGCATCTCAACCAGCTGGCCCGCCGTCGGCGTCATGATGCCGTTGACGTAGAGGATCGTCTTGTCCGGGTTCGCGTTGTTCGCCGGCGTGACGCCCGGGATGTCCTTCAGCGGCGTGGAGGCGGGGAGCGTCTTGCCACCGGCGCCCACGAACATGCCGTCCTGCGCGCGGTCCGGCTTCGCGCCACCGAAGAGGCTGGTGATCTCCTTCACCGTGGTGGCGTTGAAGACATTCACGCCCATCTCCACGAAGCGCGGGATGTCCTTGAGGCCCCCCACCGCCGCGTCGACGATGCCGCCCAGCAGGGACTTCGCCCCCGCGGGCGCCGGCTGCGCGGACACGCCCGCGAGCACCGTGTTCGGCTTGGACGCGGGGCGCTCGAACGACGACTGCTGGAACGCGGGCGCGTGGGGCGCGGGCTTCCGGGCCGAGGGCTGCTCCGAGGCAGGCTTCCGATTGTCTTGCGGGACTGCAGGGCCACGGGTGCGGTTGATGGTGCTCATGGGAACCTCCAGCCACCGGGGGAGTGGGCTTCGGTAGGTTATCCGCTCCGCACCCCGGAAGTTGCGTGGCCCCGCGTCAGGCTCCCGGATTCCACCCCCGGTCCCTGACGCGGCTGGTCATTCCTTTCCACGACTGTCTTCGGCTCAGCGCTTCACGACGTGGATGTTGAAGTCGCCGGTGCGCAGGGAGCCCCACAGGCGCAGCCAGAGCGGGAGGAACGCCTCGGTGCCCCGCGCGGTGGTGAGGTCGCCCAGGTCGATGATGTGCTTCCAGCCGAAGCCCTCCGACAGCAGCTGCTTCACCCGCGCCTTGGCGTCCGCGTCGTTGCCGGACACGAAGACGTCGTGGTCTCCCGGCACGCGCGCAGGGTCCACCATCACCTCGCAGCTCATCGTGTTGAGCGTCTTGACCACCTTGAGGTCCGGGAAGGCGCGCTGGAGCTGCTCGCCCAGCGAGTCCGTGGGCTGCGTGTAGAGCACCGGCGGCATGCCCTTCGTGAAGTCGAGCGGGTTGGACACGTCCACCAGCACCTTGCCGCGCAGGGACTCCGCGCCCGCGGCCTTCAGCACGTCCAGCGACGCGGCGCCCAGGGTGCAGTTGAAGAGCAGCTCCGAGAACGCGGCGGCGTCCGCGAACGTGCCCTGCGACGCCTTGCCTCCGGCCTTCTTCACCCACGCGGCCGCCTTCGGGTTGTCCGCGGTGCGCGAGCCCATCCGCACCTCGTGGCCCAGCGCCACCAGCTTGCTGCCCAGCGTCTCACCCACCATGCCCGTGCCCAGGATTGCGATGCGCATGTCGACTTCCTCCGTGTGGACGAACCTTAATCGTCAACCGGCACGCGGGTGAGCACGTCCCGGTTGAACCATCATCAACTCTGGGTTGACAATCCGGCCCATGGACCTGTTCACCGGGGTGTTGCCGTTCCTCCACGTCGCGGAGGAGCGGAGCTTCCGCAAGGCGGCGGAGCGGCTGGGCGTCACCGTGGCCGCGGTGAGCAAGGCGGTGCGGCGGCTGGAGGAGGAGCTGGGCGCGAGGCTCCTGGAGCGCACCTCACGGCAGGTGGCCCTGACCTCCGAGGGCGCGGCGTTCCTCGAGCGGGCCCGCGAGGCCGTGGCCCAGATGCGCGCGGCGCGGGAGACCGTGGCCCAGGCCCACCGCGCGCCCCGGGGGCCGCTGACGGTGTCACTGCCGTTCATCCTGGGGCCGGTGCTGCTGCCGCGACTGGCGAGGCTCCAGGCCCGTCACCCGCAGCTCACGCTGCACGTGCGCATGAGCGACCGGCTGAGCCGGCTGGTGGAGGAACAGGTCGACGTGGCGATCCGCCTGGGCGGCCTGGAGGACTCCAGCCTCGTGGCCCGGCGGCTCTTGCACACGCGCTGGATGACGCTCGCGGCGCCGACCTACCTGGCGCGGCACGGTACTCCGGAAAATCCTACCGACCTGGAGCACCACGCGTGCCTGAAGTTCGTGGACCCGAAAGGCCTCACCCGCGAGTGGCGCTTCCGGCAGACGCCGGGCGGTGCGGAGGCGGTGGTGCGCACGCGGGCCGCCATCGACGTGGATCACGGACCGGCGCTGCTGGACCTGGCCGCCGCGGGCGCCGGGCTCTGTCAGGTGCTGGACTTCATGAGCGATGCGCGGATGCGGGACGGCACCCTGGTGGAGGTGCTCGCGGATCACGCGGCGGAAGGGCCGCAGGTCCACGCCCTCTGCCTCCCCGGGCGCCAGTCCGTGCCGCGCGTCCGCGCGCTGCTCCAGCTCCTGGTGGAGGAGCTGCGCCCGCCTCCCGAACGTCCGAAGGGAAGGGGCGCGTGACGTCGGCTCCGGGCATCTCCGAGCCTCTGGGGGCCTCTCCGGGCCTCGGGGGGCCTCAGGGGCTCGTGAGCGGGACCTTCCCGCGCGCGGAGGCGTCGCTGACGTCCGGCTCCGTGATGGGAGACTCCTCGGGCGCCTCGTTGACCTCCTTGTAGAACTGGCGTCCGAAGATGACGCCGAGCACCAGGGAGATGAGCATGCCGGCCGCGGACACGGCGGTCATCACGGTGCGGCCCTGCGCCAGCCCACTGCCGAACTGCGCGGTGAGGAAGGTGCCGGGGATGGTGCCCAGCACCACGCCCGCCACGGAGGGCCAGAAGCGCGCGCCGCTCGCCGCGCCCGCCGCGAGCATGATGTCCGTGGGGCACAGCGGGTTGATGCACGCCAGAAACGTGAACTTGAAGTCGTGCCGCCGGGCCGCCTTCGCGAGCGCCGGGTACTTGCGCCCCGCGAGCCGCTGCATCGGTCGGGTACCCAGCTTGCGAGCAAGGAAGTAGAGCAGCGTGGCGGACAGGAAGCTGCCTGTTAGTGAATAGAGCGTTGCAGCGAGCGTGCCGAACATCATCCCGCCCACCGCGGTGAGGACCTGTCCGGGCAGCAACGTCAGGGGCCGGATCGCGAGGAACCCCACGTACGCCAGGGGCGCGTAGTCCCCCAGGGGCAGCAGCAGCTCCCGGATGGTGCGCTGATCGATGAAGTCCGGCCCCAGCAGCCGGAGCATCACGAGGCCACCAATGGACACGACCATGGGGGCGATGATCCGCAACCAGGTCTTTACCGCGCTCCCGCCACTCGCCACCGCAGCCTCCCCGCACCCCGCCGAACCGATGTGTCAGGCGTTGCGCACAAGGTGGGATCCGGGCCGGGAATCGGCAACGACACGTGAATTGTTGTGAACAGTGAGAGCGTCCTGCCGGGCAATCACCCGTCCAGTCCGGACGCCCAGCAGGCCTGACAAGCGCGCGAAATCCTTGGGGATTATGCATGCAATGTCAGGAGAGAACGGCTGGCGGTGTACGGAGCTTGCTTGCATCGGGGCGCTTCCGTCCCAAGGTTTCAGGCAAGGGACACCGAGGCGCGGACGGGGTTGGTAGTCACGAGAGGAGATACGGACATGTCGGACAAGGACAACAAGGGCAGCATGACGGTGGCCGAAGCGGGGCGTAAGGGCGGCGAGACGGTCCGGAACGAGCGGGGTCGCGAGTTCTACGAGACCATCGGTCGCAAGGGCGGCGCGACGGTGAAGGCCGAGCGCGGTCGCAGCTTCTACGAGGAGATTGGCCGCAAGGGCGGCGAGACCGTGAAGGCTGAACGCGGCGCCAAGTTCTACGAGGAGATCGGCAAGAAGGGTGGCGATCGCGTCAAGGCCACCCGCGGACCGAACTTCTACGAGGAGATTGGCCGCAAGGGCGGGCAGAAGGTCAAGAAGCTGATTGAGGAGGGCAAGCGCGCGGCCCGGGCCGCGATGGATGCCCAGGCCGCGGCGGGTGGCGCGGCGCCTCAGGAGGGGGCCGCGGCGGCCCCGGCCGCTCCGGCCGCGACTCCGGAGCCGACCACGCCCAGCGGCAACGAGTAACGGGGGACAGGACGCGCGGTCTTCCGGTATGACGGGCGCGTGTACCTGGTCCTCACGTTCCTCGAGCAGGTGGAGACGACCGAGCGGGCGATCCGCCGGCTCCGGGAGTTCGGCATCCCGGAGCCGCTGGTCATCCGCGCGCGCAGCGCCGCCGCGGCCCTGTCCGCGGAGGTCCCTGTGTTCGCCGGTCTGCGCAGCCTCGCGCTGGGCGCGGACGAAGACAAAATCGTGCTCGTGAGCGTGCTGCCCGGCCTCCCCGCGGAGGAGATGGAGCGGCTCATCCAGCGCGTGCAGTTGGAGATGGATGCCGATGATCCGCCCATGGGTCGCCTGGTGGCCCTGCCCGTAATGGCCGCGCCCACGCACCGCCGAGGGTGACGCGCGGGGGCGGGCGGGTGTAAGCACACGACGTGCAAGCGCTGCTCGTCTTCCTCATCGTCGCGGCGTTGTCGCTGCTCGGGTCCAGCCGTTCGCTGCTCGACCCCGGTCGCTTCCCGGCGCTGGCGCAGCTGGCGGCCAGCGGCCTGCTGTTCCTCATCTTTGGCGCGCTCCTGGGACCCTCCGTCCTGGGCGTGCTCACCGTGGAAAACCTCGACTCCCTCCGGCCGCTGATCGCGCTGGGGCTGGGGATGGGGGGCTGTCTCTTATACACCT
>NZ_RAWG01000294.1 GCF_003611735.1 Corallococcus sicarius
CCCTGGAGCCCCTGGAGCCCCTGGACCCCCTGGAGCTGCCCGCGAAGCGCCGCAGGGGCTGGTGGATTCCGGGCGCGTTGATGTTCGTCGCGCTCCTCGCCTTCCTCCTCTCCCGGCACACGGAGGAGCAGCAGCTCCTGGAGCTGCTGCGGCAGGCCCGGCCCGCATGGCTGCTGGTCGCTGTCGTCTGCCAGGTGGGCACGTACCTGTGCGTGGCGGCCATCTGGTGGATGGTCCTGCGCCGGGCCCGGCTGCGCACCTCGCTCTGGTCGCTGGCGCGGCTGTCGCTGATGAAGCTGGCCTTCGACCAGGTCCTCCCGACAGGCGGCGTGGGCGGCTCGCTCCTCGTCGGGCGCGGCCTGCGCCGCGAAGGCGCGAGCCCCGGCACCTCCGCGGGCGCGGTGCTCCTGACGGTGCTGTGCTTCTACGTCGCGCAGGCGCTGGGCGTGGCCGCGAGCCTCTTCTTCCTCTGGCGCCGCTCGGAGCTGAACGATTGGATCCAATGGCTCGTCACCGCCTTCGGCGTGCTGGCCCTGGCCATCCCGCTCTGCATCCTCTGGGTGACGCGCCACCGCGAGTGGACGCCGGGCCGCTTCGCGAAGCGCATCCCCGCGCTGGGCACCCTGCTCAAGGCCATCGCGGAGGTGCCTCCCGGGATGCTGCTCAACCCCGGTCTGCTCATGCGCGGCGTGGCCCTCCAACTGGGCGTCTACGTGCTGGACGCGGCCACGCTGGGCGCCATGCTCCAGGCGCTGGGCCTCCAGGTCCCGCTGAGCACCGTGTTCGTCAGCTTCATGGTGGCCTCCATGGCGGAGACGGTGTCCATCATCCCCGGCGGCGTGGGCACCTACGAGGCCGCGTCGGTGGGCATGCTCAACCTCTTCGGCGTCCCCGTGGAGGCGGCGCTCGCGAGCACCCTGCTCCTGCGCGGCTTCACCCTCTGGCTGCCGCTCGTGCCCGGGTTCTACCTGCTTCGCCACGCCTTCCGCCGCCGTCCCCCCGGCCAGCAGCCGGGCTGACGTCACCTCATTCCCCGGCTTACAGGCAAATCCCTCCACGCACGCTGCCCGCTTCCCGTCGCCGCCCGGGTGCGCGATGGTTCGCGTCCGTGGACACCGGTGACGGAGAAGACACGGAGATGAACCAGGGCCCCGCGCTGTTCCTCCATCCCGGCGTGAAGGTCCGGCCGTGCGAGTGGGGGATGGGTGTCTTCACCGACGCCTTCATCGCCGCGGGCGAGCTCATCGAGGAGTGTCACTACCTCAAGGTGCCCCAGCGGCAGTGCCGCGGCGAACCGCTGGACGACTACGTCTTTGAAATCCGCTGGCACCGCCACGAGGAGCCCCGGAAGGGGGACTGGGTCGCGCTCGTGATGGGCTACGGGATGATCTACAATCACGCCAGCGAACCCAACGCGTCCTACACCCGCGCCGTGGACCGTGATGTGTTCCGTTATCACGCACTGCGGGACATCCACCCCGGCGAGCAGATCTTCATCAGCTACGGGGAGAACTGGTGGACCGCGCGCGGTGAGGAAGTACCTCCCTGAGTCCTCTCCCACCGTGTGCGCGCACCTGACAGGTGGGCGTCTTCCTCTTGGAAAGAGCGAAACGGACGGAAATCAAATCCCCGCTGAAAGCGTGGGACGCAACCAGTACACTGTGGTCTGCCTGTGCGCCGGTCTCATGGCCGCGCGGGTGCAAGGAATTCCAGACACCATGCCATTGCGTCGTTTCGTCCTGTCCTCTGCCCTCGTGCTGTCCGCTTCCGCCTGCACCGGCAACATCGGTGGCGCGGATGAGACGCCTGAGAGCGCGGCGGCCCCCGCGCGCGTGCGCCGGCTGACGCGCGAGGAGTTCAACAAGTCCGCCTCCGCGGTGCTGGGCTCCTCCGTGGACGTCGCCCAGGGCTTCGCCGCCGAGGACACCATCCTCGGCTTCTCCACCCACGAGCGGCTCCAGGTGACGTCGCTGCTGGCGGACCAGATCGACACCGCCGCCGTCACCCTGGCGGAGGAGGGCAGGTCGCGGCTGAGCGACCTGTACGCGTGTCCCTCCGGCAGGAGCCAGGACGACTGCGCGAAGGCCTTCATCCAGAAGGTGGGGCAGCGCGCCTTCCGCCGGCCGGTGACGGCGGAGGAGGAGTCCGACCTGCTGGCGCTCTTCAACGCGGGCAAGCAGGGCGGGACGATGGCGACGGGCGCGGAGCTGGTGCTCCAGGCGCTCTTCTCCTCCGCGTCGTTCCTGTACCGCACGGAGCTGGGCCCCACCACCGGCCGCAAGGGCCAGGTCGTGGAGCTGACCCCCTACGAGGTCGCCTCCGAGCTGTCCTTCATGGTGACCGGCGGACCCCCGGACGACACGCTGCTCGCCGCCGCCCAGGCCGGCACGCTGTCGTCGCCCGACGAGCGCGAGAAGCAGACGCGCCGGCTGCTCCAGACGGCGGACGCGCGCCTGAAGCTGCGCCAGTTCTTCATTGAATGGCTGGGGCTCAATGGCCTGAACAAGGTCAACAAGAACAACCAGGTGTACCCGGACTACAGCGTGGAGTTCCGCGACTCCATGGTGCGCGAGCGCAACGCCTTCATCGACTCCATCGTGAAAGACCACGCGGGCTCCGTGAAGGAGCTGCTGAGCGCGAACTATTCGTATGTGGATGAGACGCTCGCGAACTACTACGGGGGCCTTTCGCGCACCGGCGTGGACGACGAGGGCATGGGCCGCGTCACGCTGCCCCCGGAGCGGCTGGGCATCCTCACGCAGGCGGGCGTCATGTCCACCTACGCCCACTTCGACTCGTCCTCGCCCATCAAGCGCGGCAAGTTCGTGCTCACGCGCCTCTTGTGCCGCACGGTGCCGCCGCCGCCGGCCAACGTCTCCACCATCCCCCCGGCGCTGTCGGAGGACAGCACCACCCGCGAGCGCTTCGCGGCGCACACCAGCAACCCGGCCTGCGCGGGCTGCCACAAGACCATCGACCCCATGGGCTTCGGCATGGAGGACTTCGACGGCCTGGGCCAGCACCGCACCGAGGAGAACGGGCACCCCGTGGACGCCAGCGGCGGCGTGGTGGCCCCGGACGGCACCATCACCGCGCCCTTCACCGGCGGCGCGCAGCTGGCGCGCCAGCTGGCGACGAACGACGAGCTCGCCAACTGCGTGCCGCTGCAGTTCGTGCGCTACGCGATGGGGCGTGACGAGCACGCCTCCGACGCGGAGCTGCTCGCCGCCATGCGCACGGGCGCCTATCGCACGGACGAACTGAAAGTCACCGAGGCGCTCGTCAGTCTGGTGCGCTCGGCCTCCTTCACGCAGCGGCGCCTTCCTACCCGTTGAGCCAGAACCCCATGCCCCGCGACATCTCCCGACGCAGCCTCCTGAAGCTCCTGTCCGGCACGGCCATGGCGGCGCCCTTCGGGCACCTGCTCACCAGCTCCGTGGCCGAAGCGGCGGACGCCGCCCCGTTGCGCTTCATCGCCCTGTTCACCCCCCACGGCGGCCTGCCCGAGTACTGGACGCCGAAGGGCGGTGAGCTGGACTTCAACATCGACTTCGAGAACTCCGTCCTCCAGCCGCTGCAGCGCCACCGCTCCAAGCTGCTGGTGCTGGACGGCCTGGACTACCGCGTCCTCTACGAGCACGGCCGCACCGGCCACGAGGGCGGCCCCGTCACCTTCCTCACCGGCAGCGAGGTGGTGGTGGACAGCGGCGACGAGCTGCCCTCGGGCGCGTCCCTGGACCAGGTGATTGGCAACGCGGTGGGCGGCGTCACCCAGTTCCGTTCGCTGCAGCTGCACGCCTTCGAGCAGTTCGGCGCGCAGCACGTCTACAACAGCATCAGCTTCACGGAGAACGGCTCGCGCGTGCCGTTCGAATTGAACCCCGCCAACCTCTACAAGCGCCTCTTCGGCTCCATGGGCGGCTCCAGCGCGGAGGCGCAGGCCATCCTCATGAAGAGGAAGAGCCTGATGGACTACCTCATCAAGGACGCCACCCGGCTGAAGAAGCGGCTGGCGACCGCGGAGGGCCAGAAGCTGGACACGCACCTGGCGGCGCTGCGCGACATCGAGCGGCGGCTCACCAACACGGGCGCCCTGAACTGCGCGAAGCCGGAGGCCCCGTCGGATGAGCTGAGCGACCTGGGCGACATCAACAACATGCCCGGGCTCACGAAGCTGCACATGGACCTCATCGCCCGTGCGTTCGCGTGTGATTTGACGCGCGTGGTGACGATGACCATCCCCGGGCCGTCCATGCCGTGGATTGGCATTGATGAGGACATCCACAACGACATCGCGCACCGCACCGACACCCAGACGGAGCCCGAGCGCACGGAGATCCGCCTGCGCATGGTGCGGGTGCAGCAGTGGTACTCCGAACAGCTGGCCCTGCTCATGGACAGCCTGGCGGCCATCCCCGAGGGCAGCGGCACCGTGCTCGACAACACCGTCATCCTCTGGGGGAACGAGCTGGGGGACGCGGCCGGCCACATGAACGTGACCATCCCCACGGTGCTGGCGGGCGGCGCGGGCGGGAAGTTCCGCATGGGCCGCTGCCTGCGCCTGCGCCCTGGCAAGGACCCCCTGGGCAACTGGCCGGGCCCGGGCAGCCCGCTGCCGGGCGCGGTGGAGCACAACAAGCTGCTCACCTCCATTGCCCAGGCCTTCGGCGTCAACGTGGACCGCTTCGGACACCCGGACTACACCGGCACGCTGTCCGGCCTCACCTGACGGGGCTCCCGGGGGCTTGAAACAGGCTCCTGAAACGACAACGGGAGCGGGCCAGACAGGCCCGCTCCCGCTTTCATTTCCAGGTGCGTGGAGCGGGGTGCCTTACCCGCCGAGCGCGCCGTTGATGAGGGGCGCGAGGATGCCCATGCCCGCATCCTCGTTGTTGTAGTTGTTCGCCGGCTCGTAGATGCGCACGCGCTGGTTGCCGTTGATGAAGCGGCTGAGGAACACGTCCATCGGCACGAACTCGCTGTGGCAGGCGTAGGACTGCCAGGGGCTGGAGGCGTACTCGTACCAGTACTTCTTCTCCATGCGCTGGCAGGCGTGCGCGCCCACGAACGTGATGATGGTGCTGCAGTGGCTGGCGTTGATGGCCCGCTGGTGCGGGATGAAGTAGCTGAAGTTGTTGTACTTGTTCAGCTCCGCGACGAGCGCGTCCTGGTCCTGCTTCCAGTAGGCGTGGATGGACGCCTGGTCGTTGGGCGTCTTGAAGCGCTCATACGAGTAGCGCGAATAGTTGTAGTCCAGCGTGTAGCCCGTGTACGCCAGCTGGTCGTTCGGGAACTCGGTGGCGACCATGCGGTTGATGGTGCCCAGGTCGTTGATGTTGAAGCTGGCCGGCAGCAGGCCGAACACGGAGTCCAGGTTCCACGACGAGCGGATCTTGTCGTGCAGGGGCCGCGACAGCGAGTTCATGCTGGGCGCCATGAAGACGGGGCCCGAGTCATTGAGCAGGTAGCCGCGCGCCGGGTTGATGGCCTTGCGGATGAAGTAGTAGCCGGAGGACGTGGACGTGCCGCCCGCGCTGTAGCCCGTGACGAGCAGCTTCTGCACGCTGGGGAAGTTCTGCTTGGCGTAGTTCGCCGCGGCGATCGTGTTGGTGTACCCGGAGTGGTACCAGGTGAGCGGCGGGTTCGCGCCCGTGCTGTCCGTGTACGTCTTCACGTTGTTGCCGATGTGCACGTCGCCCGTGCAGTACGGCAGGTAGACGATGTTCCAGTCCTTCGTGACGATGTCCTTGCGGTCACGGAAGGGCAGGCCCGGGTCCGCCCCGTTGACGATGGGGGACACGTACTTGGCCGTGAACTGCGTCATGTAGTCGTCGGGGATGCCGTTGGGGTTCGCCGCCCCCAGGATGCCCGTGCGGCCGCTACAGGAATCGTAGTCCCAGCACGCGCCGCCACCTTCCATCATGAACAGCAGGTTGGGGGACGCCGTGCGGTGCACGTAGAACTTGTACTGGGAACCGTTGCCGCACTTGGTGCCGGGCAGCGTCACCATCTGCCAGTTGTAGGTGTTTCCGCCGTCCACCAGCACGTCGACGATGCCTTCCACCAGCACCTCGGCGCGAGCGGAGCTCACGGGGGCGGCGAGGGCCAGAAGGCTCATCCAGAGAAACGGTTTCATGCGGCTTCCTCCAAGGGGAGTGATGGGGTGCGACCGCGGATGATACGGGTTTGTTTATCAGCCGGAAGCCGGGAAGATGCGCTTGAGCCGAAAATAGTGAATTCCAGGAAGATTGCAGCTTTCCAGTAGAGTGGACTGGAGTTGTCGCCGCGCGTCAGGGATTGAGCAGGGATTGATGCGGCGCGCCATGTTTTAAATGTATCAATTGCGCGGTGCGTTGCGGGTGCGGCGTGAGCGGGTTGCGGTGGGTGTCCGGCGCGCGGTATGGCCTTGGGCATGAGCACGCGCGCACGTTGGAAGTTGCCCCTGGGCACGGCGGGAGTCCTCGTCCTGGCGTTGGGGGCGTGGCTGGCCCTGGACGGCCCTCCTCCTGGCGACGGCGCGGCCGCCGGGCCCCCTCCGGCCGCGATGACGCCGGACACCCGGCCCGCGCCGCCGGTGTTCGCGTCTGCGTCCGGGGTGCCGCGCACGAAGGATGGCGGGCTGGACCTGGCGGGCGCGGCGGCGGCGCAGGTGCAGGCGGAGGCGCCCGCGGAGGAGCCGTCCGGCCCCTACCCGGTGGACCTGGACGCGCTGCGCGCGAAGCTGCCGGACAACCTGTACTGGGACACCGGCGTGCCCACGAAGGAGCCGGCGGAGCTGCGCAGGCGGGCGGAGGTGGAGGCGAAGTGGAACACCCTCTTCGGCAAGGTGCAGGCGAACGAGGCCACCGAGGCGGAGGTGCAGCAGTACTACGAGCACCGCCGCAAGGTGTCCGAGGACGCCATCTCCTTCGCCACCACGATGCTCGCGGACTACGGCGACAAGCTGCCGTCGCAGGACAGGGGGCTCCTGGAGTTGAGCGTGCGCATGCACCGCACGCGGCTGTCGGAGCTCCCGCGCCAGCAGGAGGAGGCGCTCGCGCGCCGCGAGGCCCATGCCCAGCGGCAGCGTGAGTGGCGGGAGAAGGGCGGCGGCCGTCAGCCCTGAAGCGGATCCTTCGCTCCGGGGAAGGTGCGGATGAGCGGGGAGCGCACGGCGGAGGAGGCCACCCAGAGCTGGTGGGAGGAGCGGGTGACGGCGACGTGCAGCCGGCGCCGGGCCTCGTCGTCCGCGGGGTAGGCGCGCGCCGTCACGTCCGGCAGGACGACGTAGTCGAACTCCAGCCCCTTCACGTTGTCCACGTCCGTCACGTCCACGCCGGGCTCGAAGGAGAAGTCTCCCTCCAGCACCAGCCGCGCCCAGGGCATCTCCGCGATGACGCGGTGGAAGGACTGGGCCGCTTCGCGGCTGCTGGCGATGACGCCCACGGACGCGTGCGGCTCGCGCAGCACCAGGTCGCGCAGGGCGTCTCCCAGGAACAGCCACGCCTGGGCCTCGTCGGGGAAGTGGTGGAAGCCCACGGGCGCGCCCTCGCGGCCGGGGCGCGCGGGGGAGGCCGGGCCCTGCGTGCCCAGCACGTGCTGCGCCAGCTCCACCACCGGGCGCGGGCAGCGGTAGGACACCTGGAGCCGGCAGGTGCCAGCGTCGCGGATGCCCAGCTCCTCCAGCGCCGCGCTCCAGCCGGCGAAGCCCGCCGTCGTCTGTTGCATCTCGTCGCCCGCGAGCGTGCAGCTGCGGCTGTCGCCCAACAGCTGCCCGACGACGAAGAGTTCGAAGAGGGAGAAGTCCTCCGCCTCGTCCAGGACGACGTGCGCCAGCCGGTCCGCGCCCAGCGCGCCCCGCTGCGCCTTGAGGAACATCAGGATGGGCAGGTCGTCGAAGTCGAGCGTGCCCGCGAGCGCGTCCGGCGTGTCGCTCTCAATCGCCTTGCCGTCCACGGTGACGAGGCTGTCCGGGTCGTAATCCCGGTACTGGCGCTCCAGCGGCACGGCGGTCTGCAGCTTGGTGTGCTCCACCGTCTCGCTCACCACCGTGCGGGGCAATTCGCCGCGGGCGTCCGCCACCACGGCCTCCAGGAACGCGCGGTCCATGAACGCGTCCGCCAGCCGGATGCGCAGCCGCTCCAGCGTCAGGGGCTGGGCCTTGCCCCTGGGCACGGCCACGCGGGCCGCCAGCGCGCGGCGCAGCACCGGGTGGCGCTTGAGGCGGGACACGAGCGCGGGCGTCTCCGGGGCCAGCTTGAGGCCCGGCACGCTGAAGGCCGCGCGCGCGGTGCTCAGGGACCAGGCGTCCAGCGTCTCCACGGACACCTTGCCCAGCCCCAGGGGCGCGAGCAGCCGGCGCGTCAGCCGGGCCAGGCCCTCCTCGGGGACGACGACCTTGGTGCGCGCCTGCGGGTACTTCTTCGCGTCGTCGAAGACGACCTTCGCCAGCCGGTGCAGGGCCACCGTCGTCTTTCCACTGCCCGCGCTGCCCAGCACCAGCAGCGGCTGGTCCGGCCCGGTGCTGACGGCCGCGTACTGCTCCGCGTCCAGGAGCGCCGTCACGCCGAAGGCGTCCTCGGTGCGCGTCGCGCCCTGGCCCACGCCCAGGAAGCCCGGACGGGCGGCGGTGCCGGTGCCGCCGGAGAGCACGGAGGACGCGTCGCGCCCCCGCGAGTGCCACCGCCCGCTCGGGTCGCGCTGGAGCAGGTGGGGGCCGGTGCTGATGCGGGTGAGGACGCCCTTCTCGATGATGACGAGCCGGCGCGCCTCCACCTCGCCCTCGGAGAGCCGGTCGCCGAAGTACTCCTCGAAGGAGTCGCCCTCCTCGTAGTTGTAGAAGACGCGGGCGACGGGGGCGAAGCGCCAGTCGATGACGCGCACGCCGGCGGCGAGGTTCGCGTAGCTGGTGCGGCCGAGCAGGTAGTCTCGCTGCCCGGTGGGGCCCGCCAGGCGCAGGTGCGCGAAGTAGGGGGCGTTGCTGTCCGGCAGCGGCACGGTCTCCTGCCGCTCCAACATGGCGCGCACCTCGTTCATCTGGGTGAAGACGTGCGGCAGGTCCGCGGCGTGGGCCGTGGTGGCGTCGTCGCGCAGCACCTGAAGCTGGGCCATCAGTCCCTGGGTGTCCAGCGTCCGCTCCGCGGCCTGACGGCGCGCTTCGGCGAGCGCGGCCTGGACCCGCGACAGCAGCGCCTCTTCCTCGGCGATGAGCGCGAGCGCCTCGGGCGACAGCTCCTGCTCCAGGGCGGCCATGTCCTTTCCTTTCACGCCGCGCGAGCCCGCCCGGCACCACGCCAGGGGCTCTCTGATGCGCTTCGCGGCGCGTGCAAGGTGACGTCTGGCACAGCGCGGGTCAACCCGTTGGATTTCCGGGCCGTCTTGCTAAGGTGATGCACGGGGTCGAGGCACCACGCCTCCCCTGGGGACAACCCGGCTGTCTGCGAATGGTCGCTCCCGGGGCCCGTCTGTCGGGTGGCGGCTCGCACCGGGGGCGGGCGGCTTCTCTCCGCGCTCAGGGCTTGCTTGCGTCCGCACCCATCCCGAACACGGAGGATGGACCGGATGATCTCGATGAACTCGCCATTGCGCTGGACGCTGTCACTCGCCGCTGCGTTGGGGCTCGCCACCTCCGCGGGGGCCCAGGAGACGGTCACCACGACGGAGACACCCACGCAGACGGTGCAGACGGACATGGACACGGGCTCCATGCAGGAGACCGGGCGCATGGGCCTGGAGCTCGCAGTGAGCGGGGGCGTGGGCGCGGGCCTGGGGTACCTCTACAAGAACGGCATGACCGCTGCGGGCACCGTGGAGAGCCTGAAGATCACAGACGCCGCGACGGTGTCCATCCCCGTCCTCGTGGAGCTGGGCTTCCGGGCCACGCCGCGCTTCTACCTGGGGGTGTGGGGCAGTTGGGAGAAGGTCTTCCCCAAGGAGAACCCGCTGTCGTGTCCGGAGGGGTTCGACTGCTCCATCCATCAGTGGCGCGTCGGGCCGGAGGTCCGCTACCACCTGTCGCCCGATGCGGGCTTTGATCCGTGGATCGGCTTGGGCGTGGGCCTGGAGATCCTCAAGGGCCATGTGCAGGGCACCACGCAGATTCCGGTCGCGCCGGGCGTGTCCGTCCCCGCGACCGTGGACACGCGCGTCACCGACCGGGGGCCCACCTTCGCCCGCCTCGCGCTGGGCGGTGACGTGCGCATCAGCCGCATGCTGTCGGTGGGGCCCATCCTCACTGCTTCGATTGGCAGCTACACCGTGCGCACCGGCAGCCAGACGGTGGACATCACCGGCGTGGGCCCGCGCGAGGGAGAGGTGGCCCGCGTGGAGGACGGCTTCCATGGGCTGTTCACGCTGGGCCTGCGGCTGGCCGTGCTCCCCTTCTGAACCGCGGGGACTGAACAATCCGCAGGGCCCGTGGAGCCCGGGCCCCGGGTAGGGTGTCTGGGGGCGCGCCCGGCAGTCCGGCGGTGCTCACGCTGCACCGGGGAGGCCAGCCGGTGTCGCTCACGTTCACCCGCGCACGCTGAGCGCGGGCCGCGAGTGCGTGGCTTGAAAGCGTGGGCCGGGCCCTGCCAGCATGCCGCGCCTCCCTTCGCGACAGGGCCTGCCATGGACGAGCGCTTCACTCCCGAGCACGAGGCATTCCGTCGCACCGTGCGTCAGTTCGTCGAAAAGGAGCTGGCCCCGCACGCGCTGGAGTGGGACCAGGCCGGGGAGTTCCCCCGCGAGGTGTTCCGCCGCTGCGGCGAGCTGGGCTTCTTCGGCATCAGCCATGATCCGGCGTATGGCGGCAGCGGGCTGGACGCCTGGTACGTCGCCGTCTTCGCGGAGGAGCTGGCGCGCGCGCAGAACGGCGGCGTGGCCATGTCCCTGATGGTGCAGGGGCAGATGGCCACGCCGGTCATCAACGAGCTGGGAACGGATGAGCAGAAGCGCGAGTTCCTCGCCCCCGCGCTCGCCGGGGAGCGCATCGCGGCGCTGGCGATGAGCGAACCGGACGCGGGCTCGGACCTGGCGCGGCTGCGCACCACCGCGCGGCGCGACGGCGACGACTACGTCATCAGCGGCGCGAAGACGTGGATCTCCAACGGCGCCCGCGCGGACTTCCTGGTGCTGGCGGTGCGCACGGGAGGGGAGGGCGCCCCGGGCATCTCGTTGGTGACGCTGCCCACGGACGTGAAGGGCTTCGCGGTGTCGAAGCGGCTCCAGAAGGTGGGCCACCGCTCCTCGGACATGGCCATCCTCTACTTCGAGGACTGCCGCATCCCCGCCCGCTACGTGCTGGGCCGGGAGAACGACGGCTTCTTCCACATCATGAACAGCTTCCACGCGGAGCGCCTGGTGACGGCGCTCTACACGGTGGCGGTGATGGAGGGGCTCTTGCGCGAAGCCCTCCGCTACGGCCGTGAGCGCAAGGCGTTCGGCCAGCGGCTCATCGACTTCCAGGTGTGGCGCCACACCTTCGTGGACCACCACACCCGCGTGGAGGCGGCGCGGCAGCTCACCTACCACGCGGTGCAGCTCTTCAATCGCAAACGCAAACAGAAGCCGGTGAAGGAGATTGCGATGGCGAAGCTGCTCACCACGGAGCTGGCCCAGCGCGTGGCCTACGACTGCCAGCAGTTCCATGGCGGCATGGGCTACGTGGAGGAGAGCCACGTCGCCCGGGCCTGGCGCGACGTGCGCATGCTCACCATTGGCGGGGGCACGTCAGAGGTGATGAAGGAGATCATCGCCGGGACCCTGGCCCTGTAGGCCCCGAGCGTCAGGCCGCCTTCTGCCGCGGGGCGGCGTGTAGGGCGTCGCCTTGAGCTGGTTGGTGCCAATGCCTCCCAGCACCTCCGCGTCCATGGACATCGTGAAGACAGGCTTTGTCTCCTTCGCGCCTGTCTTCGGGCCGGGAATTCTTTTGCATTCCGGCCTCCCCCCTTTTCCCAAGCCCCCGGATTCAGGAGGCCTGGGCACGGGGGCCGGTGGACCTCAGCCGCCGAGGATTCCGCCGAGCATGCCGCCCAGTCCGCCGCCGCCCTGAGGGCCGGAGCCGCCGGAGCCGCCGGTGAGCATGGGCACCACGGCGAGGATCTTCCCCACCAGGCCCGGGTCCAACCGGGACTTGAGGAAGTTGAGGAGCAGGGGCGCCACCAGGGTGGCCTTGCCCGCGTCCAGGTTGAAGCGCTGGAGGATGGCCACCACGCCGGCCACCTCGCCCGCGTGGGCCGCCGCGCCGCCCAGGGCGCCCATCAGTCCGCCGCCACCCCCACCCC
>NZ_RAWG01000295.1 GCF_003611735.1 Corallococcus sicarius
GCCTGGAGGTAGGGGTCGGCGTCGTCCGTCGACGGCACCGGGGGGGAAGAAGGGGAGGGGGCCGTCACGGTCTCGGCGACCGCGGCGCCCTCGGGGACCGGCTTCCGCTGCCGGACGATGACGAAGAGGCCACCCAGCACGAGCGCCACCGGGCCCAGCCACACGAACCAGTTGAAGCCCTCCGCGCGCGGCTCCAGCAACACCCACTCGCCGTAGCGCGCCACGAAGTAGTCAACGACCTGCTCGTCCGTCTTCCCGTCGGCGACCAGCTCGCGCACCTTGTCCAGCTGCGCGCGCGCCATGGACGACGGGCTGTCCGCCACGGAGAGCCCCTGGCACACCGCGCAGCGCAGCTTCTTCGCCAGCTGCTGCACCCGCGCCTCCCGGGCCGGCGCGAGCGGATCACTGGCGGCCTGCTGCGGCGCGTACTGCCCCGTGGCGAGGCTCAGGGCGAGGGTCAACGAGAGGAGAACGGCGGTCATCAGGGCTCCAGCGGGGGCCGTCCCTAACTACCGCCCCCTGACCGGTATTGCACAGCGAAACCTGGGACGCACGCCCGCCACCCAGGCCACCCTCCGCGCCCCACCGGAGTCACGAGGGCCATGGGGGCTCACCCCGTGTCGCGCTCGGTCTCCAGGTCCTGGTCCGGATCGTAGGGCGCGTCCTCCTCTGGCGGGTACCGCGAGCCGGGCTCGTCGCGGCCCAGGGCATGCCGCACCGCATAGAAGCCCACGGCGCCCAGGCCGAAGAGGAAGGCGAAGGGCCCCACGGCGAGGCGGACGCTGACGAGCGCCCAGAGGAGGCTCACGCTCACCGCACCCACCGGCACCCAGCGGGTGAAGGCCGGCCGCTCCGTCTCCGGGCGCAGCGCGGCCAGCACCAGCACGGCGAGCAGCGCCAGCTCCGGCAGCTCCGACACGGGCAGGTCCCAGCCGGAGCGCCGCACCACGCCGCCCGTCTGGTAGAGCGAGTCATCCGAGGGGCGGTTGCTGGGAATCACCCGCAGCTCCGGCGGCGCTCCGCGCACGCTCCCGGGCACCGGCGCGTTGTCCGGCACCGCGGACCCGTCCGCCATCATCACCCCCCAGGGGAGGAAGAGGGCGATGATGCAGGTGGCGACGCCCGCCAGCGCCAGCACCCGGGGAAAGCCGAGCAGCGATCGGACATCGAAGTGGCGCCCCACGCCATCCGGGCCCTCGATGACCTGCTTGTACTGATCCACGGCCACCAGCAGCGCGCCCGCCACCCACAGGATGAGCAGCAGGTTGAAGCCCAGGAGCCCCACCGCGAGGGCCAGCAGCAGCAGCGTGTACGCGGCGGGGACCTCCGGCCGCAGCAGCACCGCGGGCACGTGGTCCACCCACCCCGGCGCCTCACCGGCGCGCTTCAGCTCCCGCGCGACGAGCGCCACCCCGCCCACGAGCGTCAAGAGCGTGCCCAGCACGCCCACGTTGGGGAAGAAGGGGAGGATGGAGAGCGCCAGGCAGAACGTCACCACGCCCACGCCCAGCACGCTCTGGGAGTGGCCCGGCACGTCCTTCAGCCAGCGGGGCCCGGTGTACGAATCGTCCTCCTCCACCACCGGCGGAGGAGCCGTCTTGCCGGCGCGACCCGTGGTGACGCGGCCCGGAGGGGCACGGCCCTGGCGGGCCTCCTCCTCCTCGTCCATCAGCTCCGATGCGTAGGAGGGCTCCGTCATGGGCCGGGACGGGCGCGCGCTCCGGCCCCCCGCGCGAGGCGTGGCGCTGGCGGGCCTGGCCGGCATCTTCGCGCCGCACTGCTCGCAGTAACTCAGGCGGACGTCCGCCGCGCTCTCACCGCACTCGGGGCACTGCATGGACCTACCTCGCTCAGTGCAGGGGCCCGGGGGAGCCCCTGACTCGACGCCGACGGAAGGGATGTACTACGGATTCCCGGCCCCCCGCGAGACAGGCACCCGGACGGGCGCTAGTGCTGGCGGGCGGCTTCGGCGGTGGGCGCCGGGGCGGGCTGGGTCAGCTCACGCACGCGCAGCGCCAGCGTCTGCGGATCGATGGGCCCCACGTGCTTGCCGCGGATGATGCCCTCCGCGTCGATGAAGTACGTCTCCGGCACGCCGGCGACGCCGTAGTCCACCGCCATGCGCGAGCGCTCATCCATGAGCTGCGGGAAGCTGGCGCCCATGCGGCGCAGGAAGTCGCGCGCGTTCTCTTCCGTGTCCTCGAAGACGACGCCCATGAACACGGCCTGGGAGCCCATCTCGCGCGCGCCCCACTCGAGCACCGGGTGCTCGTACTTGCAGGGCCCGCACCACGACGCCCAGAAGTTGAGCACCATCGGGCGACCCTTGAGGTCCGCGAGCTTCACGTCCTCGCCGCCGTCCAGCGACTTGAGCACGAAGGGCGGCGCGGCCGTGCCCTTCAGCATGAAGGGCACCTCGTGCGGATTCCGCCCGAAGCCCTTGAAGAGGACGAACAGCAGCGCCGCTGCGACCGCGGCGAACACCAGGGGAAGCCGCCAGCGCTTCATGCCGCCCCCTGTTCCGCGTCACCGCCCGCGAGGGGAGGGGCCGCGCCGACGCTTGGCGCCTCCGCGCGCACCACCGCCGCCTTGCGCTGCGGCCAGACGGCGATGAGCGTGCCCAACAGCAGGATGGGCAGGCTGTACCAGATCCATCCTACCAGCGGGAACACCCAGACGTTGAAGCTCGCCGTGCCGGTGGACTCGCTGAAGGCCATCAGCGACACGTACAGGTCCTCCTTCGGCGACTCCCACACGGCGGGGGTGCCGACGGGGTCGGTGCTCCGCTCGTAGTAGTTCATCCGCGGGCGCAGCTCGAGCACCTTGCCGCCCGGCGACGTCGCCTCCAGGCGCGCGGCGACGAAGGTGCGGTGCGGCTCCTCGCCGCTCGACAGGCCCTGGTACTTGAGCTGGTAGCCGTCCAGCGTCAGCGTGGCGCCCTTCTTCAGCGTGCCGGACGTGTGCGTCACGTACGCGCTGGAGGCGGCGACGGACACGATGATCATCACGATGCCCAGGTGCACCACGTAGCCGCCGAAGCGGCGGCGCGCCTTGCCCGTCGCCGTGGCCAGCGCGGTGACGAAGCCCTCCTTGCGCTCCCTCATGCGCACGAGCACCGGCACCGCCAGCTCGCGCAGCGTGACGACGGTGACGAAGCCGGCGAGGCCGAAGGTCATGATCGGATACACGCCGCGAAGCCCGGCGAGCAGGCAGGCCGCGGTGACGAGCACGCCCACCGCCGCGGGCACCAGGAACTGCCGGCGCAGGGCCGCCTTGTCCGACGTGCCCCACGGCAGCACCGGGCCCACGCCCATGAGGAAGAGCACCGCGATGCCGCCCGGCACCGCCATCTTGTTGAAGTACGGCTCGCCCACGCTCACGCGCACGCCGCGCACCGCCTCGGAGACGAGCGGGTAGAGCGTGCCCAGGAGCACCGTGAAGGTGATGCCCACGAACACCAGGTTGTTCACCAGGATGCTCGCCTCGCGGGACACGAGCGACGTCAGGTTCCCCTCCGGCGCCAGCAGGTGGCCGCGCGTGGCCAGGAGGCCGATGCACACCACCAGCAGGACGCCGATGAAGACGAGGAACGTGGGCCCGATGTCCGACTGGGTGAACGAGTGCACCGAGTTGAAGATGCCGGAGCGGGTCATGAACGTGCCCAGGATGGTGAGCACGAAGCTCGCCAGCGCGAGGCTGAGCGTCCACAGCTTCAGCATCCGCTTGCGCTCCTGCACCATGGTGGAGTGCATGAACGCCGTCGCGGTGAGCCACGGCAGGAACGACGCGTTCTCCACCGGATCCCACGCCCAGTAGCCGCCCCAGCCCAGCACGGCGTACGCCCACCAGGAGCCCAGCACGATGCCCAGCGTGAGGAACATCCAGGCGATGAGCGTCCAGCGCCGCAGGGGCGCCATCCACGCTTCGCCAATCTCCCCGCGCAGCAGCCCCGCCACCGCGACGCCGAAGGGCACCGTCATGCCCACGTAGCCCAGGTAGAGCATGGGCGGGTGGATGATCATCAGGAAGTGGTTCTGCAGCAGCGGGTTGGGGCCAGGGCCGTCCGCCGGAACCGGCGACACCGCGCCCCAGGGGTTCGCGGGGCCCGCGATGAGGAAGGCGAAGAAGACGCCCACCGCCAGCATGGTGCCCAGCGCCAGCTGCATGTAACGCGCGTGCTCACGGCGGTGCACCCAGGCGAACGCCGCCACGTACACGCCCATGATGAGGCCCCAGAAGAGGATGGAGCCTTCGAGCGCGCTCCACAGCGACACGATGGTGTAGATGAGCGGCGTCGCGCGGCTGCCCACCTGGGCCACGTACTTCACGCTGAAGTCGTGGTTGATGAGCGCTTCCACCATCACCAGGTTGCTGCCAATCATGCACGCGGCGAAGCCCCACACCGCGCGCAGCACCCAGGGGTAGCTCGCGTCCGTGCGGCGCATGCCGCCCACCAGGCCGAGGATGGCGCCGAAGGCCGCGAAGGCCAGGCCCGCCAGCACCAGCCCGTAACCGAGGACTCCGTTCACGGCGCCCCCGGAGGCGTCGCGGCGGCCGTGGTGGCCCCTTCCGCCAGCGTCTCCTGCCACTGGCGCGGGGACTCGCCTTCCTTGGGCGCGCGGTACTCGTTGGAGTGGTTCACCATCAGGCGGTTGGAGGTGAAGACGCCGCCCTGGTCATAGGTGCCCTCCACCACGACGCCAATCTTCTCGCGGAACATCTGCGGAGGCGTCTCCAGCGAGCGCACGTGCACGCTCTTCGACTCCGGCTTCGCGTCGTCCGCGACGCGGAACTCCAGCGTGGTGTGTGCTTCGTTCCACTGGATGCTGCCCGGCTGGACCACGCCGCCCAGGCGGATGGTGGCCGAGTAGGCCTTGTCCCCGTTGGAGAGCAGCTCCGACGGGCTCCAGTAGTAGACGAGGTTGTCGCCGATGTTGCCGAAGGCCACGAAGGCGAGTCCGGCGCCGGCCACGAGCAGGGCTCCCAGCGCGACGAGGCGGTTGCGGTTGACGGGCGTCATGGGGCTCACTCCTTCGAATCGGACGCGGCGCGGGGGCGACGGGCCCAGAGGGAAACCGAGTAGAGCACGAAGGCCGCCACGGTGATGCCGTAGCAGGCGCCTACATAGCCCCAGCCGCCCACGAGGCGGCCACTGCCCACGGAGGAGGCCTGTGCCAGCACCATCAGCGAGGACACGGAAGTCAGCGAGGTCAGCGCGATCATGGGTCAGGCCACCTTCGAGGATTGGGCCGCGCGCAGCGCGGGATCGTCCGTGGGCAGCGCCTCCGGGAGGGCCACCTCCGCCCGCCGCTCGGCCAACGCGATGCGGTAGCGGTGCACGAGGAACAGCACCATCAGCGCCAGCATGCCGAAGGCCGCGACGCGCAGGGGCAGCACCATCTGCGGGTCCACCGTCTTGGGGCTGGACTGCGTCTGGTGGAGGCTGCGCCACCAGCGCACGGAGAACCACACGATGGGCAGGTTGATGGCCCCGATGATGGCCACCACCGCGCTCCACACCGCGCGCTTCTCCGGGTCCTCCACGAAGCGGCGCAGCACCAGGTAGCCGGTGTAGGCCACCAGCAGGATGGCCTCCGACGTCAGGCGCGGATCCCACGACCAGTACACGCCCCAGGTGGGACGGCCCCAGATGGCGCCGGTGATCATCCCCAGCGTGCCGAAGAGCAGGCCCACCTCCGCGGCCGACTCCGCCAGCGCGTCCGTCTTCCAGGACTGGCGCATGAGGTACGTCACCGCGGCCACGAAGTTGATGAACATGGCCAGCATGGCCATCCACTGGAGCGGCACGTGGACGTACATGATGCGCTGCACGTCGCCCATCTCGCGGTCCGGCGGCGCCCAGGCGAGCCCCAGCCACCAGCCCCAGCCCAAGAGGCCCAGCGTGAGCGCCGGCAGTCCCCACTTCACGAACTTGTCCATCCTTCAGTCCTCGATGACGCGCGGGAACAACACGAACCCCACGCCCCAGTAAATCAGGTTGAACCCGAGCAAAAGCCCCTGCCAGGAGCCTAGCTGCTGCATCGGGTCCCCCTGGAGCACGAGCGTGGTCCCCTTGGCAGCGGACAGGAGGGCCGGAATGACGAGCGGGAACAATAGCAGAGGCAGCAGCACATCCCGCGCCCGGGCATGGCTGGAGATGGCCGCATAGACGGTTCCCGGGGCGCTGAGCGCCAGGCTGCCCAGGACCAGGATGCTCGCCAGGTCACCGAACCCGGTGACGATGCGCACTCCGTACAGGGCCACCATCACCGGCACCAGCACCACGCCCAGCGCCAGGAGGAGCAGGGCATTGCCCAGCGCCTTGGACAGGAAGATGGCGCGCGCGTCCGCGGGGGCCAGGCGCACGCCGTCCAGGCAGGCGTTCTCCGTCTCCACGCGGAAGGACTCGCCCAGGGACAGCACGCTCGCGAAGAGGATGGCCAGCCACAGGTAGCCACCCGCGTTGCGCTCCAGCAGCTTGGTGTCCGGGCCCAGCGCGAAGGAGAACAGCAGCAGCGTCGCCATGGCGAAGAACACCAGCGCGTTGAGCCGCGCGCGGGTGCGCCATTCGATGAGCAGGTCCTTGCGGATGAGGACGAGGGTCGTCTTGAGAAGGCTTAAGGGGCGCGTCTTCCTCATGCCACCACCGCCCGGCCATCCTGCAGGTGCAGCCGCTCCTCGCACAGGGTGAGCCCCTGTTCGATGAGGTGCGTGGCCAGCACCACGGTGGTGCCGCCCGCCTTCAGCTCCGCGATGACGCCCTCCATGTCCTGGATGCCGGCGGGATCCAACTCCCCGAAGGGCTCGTCCAGGAGCGCCAGGGCGGGGGACTTCATCAGGAGCCGTGCGATGGCCAGGCGCTTGCGCATGCCCGCGCTGAAGCCGCGCACCGGGGTGTCCGTGCGGCGGCTGAGCCCCACGCGGTTGAGCAGCCCGTCCGTGACGTCTTCCGCCGCGTCCACGCCCAGCAGCCGCCCCAGCACCATCAGGTTCTGGTGCGCGGTGAGGTCCTCGTAGAGGAAGCTCGCGTGGGACAGCAGGGCCACGTCGCGGCGCACCGCCTCCCGGTCCGCGACAGCGTCCCGGCCCAGCACCTCCACCCGGCCCGCGGTGGGGCTGAGCGCGGTGGCGATGAGGCGCAGGAGCGTCGTCTTTCCTGATCCGTTGTGCCCGGTGAGCAGCAGCGAGCGGCCCGGGGGCAGCGCGTAGGTGAGCCGTGCCACCGCCCACCGGCGCCCATAGCGCTTGCTCACGTCATGAAGGGCGAGCGCGGGCGGGGGCGCGGAGCCTGGGTCGGGAGGAGGCATCGGCGGGGCGTTTCGTAGCCGGAAACCCCGTTGTTCACCAGTGAAACTCCCGGACCTGCCCGCGGGAGGAAGGGAAGTTTTTACGCCTGTCTCCTCCGCCTGCTTCTCCGGGAGGCTGAAAGGATTTCTCCATCGGTGGGCGGCCAACTGCCCTGGTGCACCCCGGTCGGAGCCCAGTAGGTGCCCTGGATCCCCTCCACACACATGGATTCAGTGGTTTTACGGCCATTTTCCCTGTCCTGACGTCCTGGCATCGCTCGTGCAGACACGGTGGCCGGGGCCTGTTCCGGCAGTGGGAGCAGGCGGGCGGCGGGATCCGCGAAGGAGGCGTGATGGCAGGCAAGGTGTTGCGGCGGGCGGCGAAGTCAGTGGCGGCGGGGATGCTTCACTACACGGGGGCGCGCAAGGTGATGGCGGCGTACCGCCGGTCGCAGTCCGGGGGACGGCGCATCCTCATCGTGAGCTACCACCGGGTGGTGAGCGACTTCACCGGGGAGCTGCAGCGCTCCATCCCTGGCCTGCTCATCTCCCAGGAGACGTTCCGCCGTCACCTGGAAGAGGCGCACGCGGCGGGCTTCGAGCTGGCGAGCCTGGGCGACGCGGTGGACGTGATGGAGGGGCGGCGCACGGCGAAGAAGGACCTCTTCGTGGTGACGTTCGACGACGGCTACCGGGACGTCTACCGGTACGCGTACCCGGTGCTCAAGCAGATGGGCGTGCCGGCCATCACCTACCTGCCCACGGCGTTCATCGACACCGACAAGCGCTTCAACCACGACCGGCTCTTCCACCTGCTGCGCAAGGTCCAGGACCGGCGCTTCCGCCCGGACTTCGACACGATGCCTGGCCCCTCCGTGCAGCTTCTGGGGCCCATCCTCTCCGGCCACAAGACGGTGTCCGCGGCGCTGGACGACTTCATCGGCGAGCACCCCACGCGGGTCCTCACCGGCATCATCGACGGGCTGGAGCAGCAGCTGGGCGGCGGGGAGGACCTCGTCCCCGAGCAGGGCGACGTGATGAGCTGGGACGAGGTGCGCACCATGGCGCGCGACGGCTTCGAGTTCGGCGCGCACACGCTGGGCCACACGGTGCTGACGCAGGAGCCCACGTCGGTGGTGGAGCATGAAATCGTGGAGTCCAAGCGCACCATCGAGCGCGAGGTCGGCGTCCAGGTGAAGGACTTCGCCTACTGCAACGGCTGGTACTCGGATGAGATCATCCAGATCCTGCGCGACAACGGCTTCCGCTCGGGCGTCACCACGGAGGACCTGCCCAACCGCGTGGGCGGCGACCCGTTCGCGCTCAAGCGCAAGGTGATGTGGGAGAACTTCAGCCTGGGCATGACGGGGGACTACTCGTCGGCGCTGACGGTGTGCCAGTTCGACGACTGCTTCGGCGTGCTGGGCATGAGCCACCCGGTGCTGGGACACCGGCAGCACGTGAAGGCGCAGGCGACGGACACGAACCAGGTGGTCATCGACGGCATTGTCGTCCCGCAGTCAACGCTGGCGAAGGTGACGCCGGTGGAGGTCGTGCAGGTGACAGAGCCCGGCTTCACGACGGACGCGCGGGTTGCCGCGGCGGTGGACAGCCCCCAGGTGGTGCTGGCGGCGGACGCGGCCCTGGTTCTGGAGGCGGCGCAGCCGGAGGAGCTCCAGTGAGCAGTGCATCACCCAAGCCGGCCGCGTCCCCGTCGTTCCTGGGGCGCGCCGGCCCGTTGGTCCTGGCCCGGCTCTTCACCGCCGGGCTGACGTTGTCCATTCCGCTCGTGCTCGCCCGGGTGCTGCACCTGGACGAGTACGGCACGTACTACCAGCTGTTCCTCATCGCCACGACGCTCTCCTACGTGCTGCCCTTCGGCGTGGTGCAGAGCCTCTACTACTTCCTGCCCCGCACGGAGGCGAAGCGGACCTACGTGGGCCACGCGCTGCTCTTCGTGACGGGCGCGGGGCTCGTGGCGGCGGCGCTGGTGTGGGCCTTCCTGGGCCACGTGGCGGCCTACTTCAACAACCCGGCGCTGATGGAGTACCGCGCGTCGCTCGCGCTCTACACGGCGTTCTTCCTGGGCAGCTACCCGCTCGAGACTTCCCTCACCAGCCAGGGGAAGACGAAGGCGTCCGCAGTGGTGTACCTGGTGTCCGACGCGGTGCGTGCCGGCGTGATGGTGCTGCCGCCGCTCTTGGGCTTCTCTCTGCACGGGATGATGATCGCGGTGGCCGCGTTCGCGGGGCTCCGCTACGCGGCGACGTGGCTGGTGTCGCTGCGCGGCGTCCAGGGGCCGCTGGTGGACCGGAAGCTTTTCCGCGAACAGCTGCTGTACTCGGCCCCGTTCGGTGCGGCGATGTGCCTGGCCATCCCCCAGCAGAACGCGCACCTGTACGCGGTGGCGGGCGTGGTGGCCCCCGCGATGTACGCGCTCTACCGGGTGGGTTGCTTCCAGCTGCCGGTGGTGGACCTGCTCTACACGCCCACCAGCGAGGTGCTGATGGTGCGCCTGGGCGAGCTGGAGCGGGAGGGCCGGCTGGAAGAGGGCGTGGACGCGTTCAAGGAGGCGGCTGGAAAGCTGGCGTACGTGTTCCTGCCCTTCGCGGCGTTCCTCTTCGCGGCGGCGCCGGAGTTCGTGGGGGCGATGTTCGGCCAGAAGTTCCTGCCCGCGGTCCCCATCTTCCGGGTGAGCGTGCTGGGCGTGGTGCTGTCCATCCTGCCCATGGATGGGACGCTGCGCGCCCGGGGGCTCACGCGCGCCATCTTCGCCTCGTACCTGGTGAAGGCGGTGGTGACGGTGCCGCTGCTCTGGGTCGGTGTGAAGTACTTCGGGATGATGGGCGGCATCGCTTCCTGGGCGCTGGCGGAGGTCGTGGGCAAGGGCATGCTGCTGGCCCGCGTGCCCGCGGCGCTGTCCACCCCGAAGCGGAAGCTGGGCCTCACGGACGTCATCCCGTGGCGGGAGCTGGGCCAGGCGACGCTGGCGGCGGTGGCGGCGGGCAGCAGCATCTTCCTGCTGCGCTCGGGCGTGCACGACGCGTGGATGGACCTGCCCGCGGGCTTCCTGTGGCGTGTGCTGCCCCTGGCGGTGGCGGGGCTGCTCTTCGTCGTGGGGTACGTGGTGGTGCTGTATGCGCAGGGCGTTCGTCCCTGGAGCGCGCTGCAGTCCCTGCGGCCCCGCCGGGCGGTGTGAACGGTGTCTGGAATCAGACGCGTGGGGAGGACTTCCCTCTCCACGCGTGGGTACTTAGTTTCCGCAGCACGAAGTACGGGCGAGGGCGAGGGAGAGGCGTGATGGGATTCGACGCGATGACGTTGTACCGGATGGCGCATGGGCTTCGGATGCGCGGTGTTCCGCTGCTGCCGGCCGTGCTGCGCAAGGCCATCTACTACCTGCACAGCTCCTACATCCCCGAGGACGCGGAGCTGGGCGAGGGGACGCAGCTGGGCTACGGCGGCATCGGCGTGGTCATCCACAAGGCGGCGAAGGTGGGCCGCCACGTCCTCATCTCCCAGCAGGTCACCATCGGTGGCCGCTCTGGCATTGAAGGCGCTCCGGTGATTGGCGACTACGTGCGCATTGGCGCCGGGGCCAAGGTGCTGGGCAACATCCACGTGGGCGACTTCGCGGTGATTGGCGCCAACGCGGTGGTGGTCAAGGACGTGCCCGCGGGCGCGGTGGTGGCGGGCGTGCCCGCGAAGGTGATCCGCCAGGATCCGGATCCGCTGACCACGTACCAGCGCGAAATGGGGCTGCTGCCCGCGCGCTCGGCACCGAAGCTCTCCCAGGTTCCCCGGCCCGTCTCGCAGGCCTCGGCCCGCTAGGCCGACTTCAGGACTCTGGACCAGGGAGCTTGCCCATGCGCGTGCTGCTCGTCGGAGACTACCCGCCGCCTTACGGGGGCGTGGCCATCCACGTCCGACAACTCCATCAATTTCTTCGCGGCCGTGGGGTCGAAACGAAGGTGCTCGATATCGGGAAGGGTGGCCGGCCGGCTCCGGACGTCCTCCCCGTGCAAGGCGCCGCTGCGTTCGGCCTGCGGCTCGCGGGATTCACCTCCGCGGGTTGGACCGTCCACCTGCACACCAGTGGCAACAACCCGAAGGCGTGGATGCTGGCGGCGCTGGTGGGCAGCATGCCCGGGCCCCGCTCGCCGCGCGTCATCACGCTGCACTCGGGCCTGATTCCAGACTACCTGGCGGCGTCCCAGGCCCGGCGGGTGTTCGCGCGCACGGCGCTCGCGGGCTATGCGCGCGTGGTCGCCGTGTCTCCGGCGGTGCGCGACGCGGTGATCGCGTGCGGCGTGCCGGCGCGGAAGGTCCTCATGCATCCGGCCTTCTGTGGGTCGCAGGTGCAGCCCGGTCCGGTGACGCCGGAGGTGGAGGCCGCGCGAGCGCGCCGGCAGCCGCTGCTGACGATGGCGCACCACCCGTCGCCCGTGTACGGGCGCAAGCAGATGTTCCGGGCGCTGAAGCTGATTGCCCAAGCGCATCCGCACGTGGGCCTGGCGCTGTTCGGCCCGGGCACGCGCTCCGAGGAGTTCGTCCGCGACGCCCGGGAGCTGGGGGTGGCAGGGCTCCTGGAGGACCTGGGCGAGCTGGAGCATGCGAAGGCGCTGGGGCTCTTGTCCCAGAGCGACGCCTTCATCCGGCCCACGACGCACGACGGGGACTCCATCTCCGTGCGCGAAGCGCTGGCGCTGGGGGTGCCCTGCGTGGCGAGCGACGTGTGCGCGCGCCCGGAGGGGACGCGGTTGTTCAAGGCCGGGGACGAGCAGTCGCTGGCGGCCGCGGTGAGCGAGGCGCTGAAGGCGGGCCCGGCGACGGTGAAGACCCCGGACGCGGGACCGATGTTGCTGGACGTGTACGCGGAGTTGATGCCGTCCGGCATGGCGGGTGCAGGAACGGTGAAGGCGGCGTGACGGGGTGGGTGG
>NZ_RAWG01000296.1 GCF_003611735.1 Corallococcus sicarius
CACCTCCCCCAGCGCCCCCCCGCCTGTTGTCCTACCTACCCTTCAGGACGGGACAATGTTCACCCTCTTCACAAGATCCAGGAGTTCCTGTAGTTCCAGGGTGTCACACGCTGATCCCCCCTTGTTTCCCCCCAAGAGGACCATGACGCCCCCCACCGTCCTCATCTCGGATGATGAGCCCCTCCTCGTCTCCGCACTCGCCCGGGAAGCCAAGCGCTCCGGCCTCGTGTGCGTGTCCGACACGACCTCCGAACACGTGATGGAGCTGGCCCGCCAGCACCACCCCGCCGTCATCATCCTGGATCTGAACCAGCACCAGGACGGGCGCGACCTGCTCGCGCAGCTCAAGAAGGACCCCGCCACCCGCGACTGCAAGGTCATCATCCTCAGCGGCGTGGAGGACCAGTTCACCCGCCACGTGTGCTTCGAGCTGGGCGCCGACGACTACGAAGTGAAGCCGTTCGACCCCACCTTCATGACCCGCGTCGCCCGGCTCGCCACCGCCGTCACCCACAGCCGCGCCGCCTGAGCCGCCGCCCGCGGCCTCAGGGCCGCAGCGAGCGGATGGCCGCCGCGTAGTCCTTCGAGCCGAACACGTAGCTGCCGGCCACCAGCACCGTCGCCCCCGCGTCCACCACGCGCTTCGCCGTCTGCGCGTTGATGCCGCCGTCCACCTCGATGTCCACGTCCAGCCCGCGCGCGTCCAACATCGCGCGCAGCCGGCGGACCCGATCCACCGTCGACTCGATGAACGACTGCCCCCCGAAGCCCGGGTTCACGCTCATCAACAGCACCATCTCCACCTCCCCCAGCACCTCCTCCAGCACCACCAGCGGCGTGCCCGGGTTCACCACCACCGCCGGCTTCGCCCCCGCCTGACGGATCTGCTGGAGCGTGCGGTGCAGGTGCGGGCTCGCCTCCTGGTGCACCGTCAGCACGTCCGCCCCCGCCTTCGCGAAGGCCTCCACGTACTTCTCCGGCTCCACGATCATCAGGTGGACGTCCAACGGCTTCGTCGCCACCCGCTTGATGGCCTCCACGATCACCGGCCCCAACGTGATGTTGGGGACGAACCTGCCATCCATGACATCCACGTGAATCCAGTCCGCTCCGGCGGCCTCGATGGCGCGGACCTCTTCGGCCAGACGGCTGAAATCACAGGAAAGCAGCGACGGAGAGATGCGGACGGGGCGGGTCATGGCGGCGCTTCATAGTCGCTTCCGGACGGACCCGGTACCTCCGCACGGCTGGACAGAAGCCTGCCTGACACAGGGCGACCTGCCAGGTGGGGGGCCCGGGCGACCGCGACACGCTGCGTGCTACAACCCTGGGGCAACGCGGCGGTCCGCCGCATCCCACGGAGCCCGCCTCGGTGCTTCCCCAGTCCGTGCCCGCGTCCCCCAACCTGTCCCGCCGACTGGCCAAGCTGACGTCCATCCTGGATGTCGCCAAGGCGATGAGCGCCGAGCGGGACCTCGACCTGCTCCTGCCCCTCATCCTCTATGAGGCCAGCAAGGTCGTGGAGTCGGACCGCTGCTCGCTCTTCATCCTGGACCGCGAGCGCGAGGAGCTGTGGAGCAAGGTCGCCCAGGGCTCCAAGAACGAAATCCGGCTCCCCATGGGCAGCGGCATCGCCGGCCAGGTCGCCCACACCGGCGCCGTCATCAACATCCCCGACGCCTACGCCGACTCGCGCTTCAACAGCACCTTCGACGTCTCCAGCGGCTACCGCACCCACACCATCCTCTGCGTCCCCATGCGCGACGCCAACGGGGACGTCACCGGCGTCATCCAGGCCCTCAACAAGCGCGGCGGGCTCGTGTTCGACGCCGAGGACGAGGAGCTGCTCCTCGCCCTGGGCGCCCAGGCCGCGGGCGCCATCGAGAACGCCCTCCTCCACGAGGAGATCAACCGCCTCTTCGAGGGCTTCGTCTCCGCGTCCGTCGTCGCCATCGAAGCGCGCGACCCGTCCACCGCGGGCCACTCCGGCCGCGTCGCCGACCTCACCGTGTCGCTCGCCCAGGCCCTGGAGCACCACACCACCGGCCCCTATGCCCACACGCGCTTCTCCGCCGTGGAGCTCCAGGAGCTGCGGTACGCCTCGCTCCTGCACGACTTCGGCAAGGTGGGCGTGCGCGAGAACGTGCTCGTCAAGGCGGAGAAGCTCTACCCGCATGAGCTGGACAGCCTGCGCGCCCGCTTCCAGCTCGCTCGCAAGGACCTGCAGCTCCAGAGCTCCCGCCGCCGCCTCGCCTCCGTGGAAGTGCGCGGCCTGGCCGCCCTGCCCGCCATCCACCAGGAGGAGGACGCGCGGCTGGCCCACGAGCTGGCTCAATTGGATGAGGTGATGGGCTTCCTGCTCACCTGCAACAAGCCCACGGTGCTCGCGCAGGGCAACTTCGAGCGGCTGCTGGAATTGGGAAAGCTTTCGTACACCGACGCGCATGACCATGGGCAACCGCTGCTGCTGCCCGCTGAAATCCAATCCCTCTCCATCACCCGCGGCACCCTCTCCCCGGAGGAGCGCCGCGAAATCGAGAGCCACGTCGACCACACGTACCGCTTCCTGTCTCAGATTCCCTGGACGCGCGCCCTGCGCCGCGTGCCTGAGATTGCCTACGCGCACCATGAGAAGCTGGACGGCACCGGCTACCCGCGCGCCATCCCGGACCGCACCATCCCCGTGCAGTCCCGGATGATGTCCATCTGCGACATCTACGACGCGCTCACCGCGAGCGACCGGCCCTACAAGAAGGCCGTGCCGCACACGCTCGCGCTCGACATCCTCAAGAAGGAGGCGGGCTCCGGGCAGTTGGACCCGGGCCTCTTCGCCATCTTCGTCGAGGCGGAGATTCCACGCCGGGCCCTCAAGAAGCAGGGCCCGACGTAACACGCTGAATCAGGCGCTGATGGTGTGCAGCCGGAGGCTGTTGATCTTCCCGGGCTGGCCCACCGGCGCTCCGAACACCACCACGATGCGGTCCCCGCGGCGCGCGAGGCCTCGGGAGACAAGCTCCTCCTCCACGCGGCGCAGCATGGTCTCCGTCTCCTGGATGGGCTCCAGCACGCGCGGCACCACGCCCCAGAGCAGCGACAGGCGGCGGCGCACTTCCTGGTTCGGGCTGAAGGCGACGATGGGCACCGTGGGCCGGTAGTGCGCCAGCAGCCGCGCCGTCACACCGGACAGCGTGAAGGCCGCGATGAGCGTGGCACCGCTCGCCTTCGCCGCCTCGCACGCCACGCGCGCGATGACGTCCGGGAAGTGCAGCGGCAGACCCAGCGGGGCCTCAATCGCGCGCGGGAGGTACTGCGCGCGGACGGAGGACTCGGCCGCCAGGATGATGCGCTCCATCATCTGCACGGAGTCCACGGGGAACTTGCCGCTCGCCGTCTCGCCCGAGAGCATCAGCGCGTCCGCGCCGTCGTAGACGGCGTTGGCCACGTCGCTGGCCTCCGCGCGGGTAGGGCGCGGGTTGTCGATCATCGAGTTGAGCATCTGCGTGGCCACGATGACGGGCAGGCCGCGCAGGTTGGAGCGCCGGATGATGTCCTTCTGGACGGCCGGGACTTCTTCCGGGGGAATCTCCACGCCCAGGTCGCCTCGGGCCACCATCACGCCGTCCGTCTTGTCGAGGATGGCATCCAGGCGCGCGATGGCCTCCGGCTTCTCCAGCTTGGAGATGATGGGCACCGTGCGGCCCACCTCCGCCATGGCCTGACGGGCCGCGTCCAGGTCCGACGGCTGGCGCACGAAGGACAGCGCGATGTAGTCCACGCCCGCCTTGAGGCCGAAGATGAGGTCCTCGCGGTCCTTGGGCGTCAGCGCGTCCGCGCGCACCGCCACGCCGGGCAGGTTGATGCCCTTGTTGTTCTTCAGCGTGCCGCCGTGGATGACCTCCGTCTTGATGAGCTGCTTCTTGTCCGTCTCCACGACGCGCAGCTCCAGCAGGCCGTCGTCCAGGAGGATGCGGTCACCCGGGTTCACGTCCGCGGCCAGGTGCGGGTACGTGGTGGACACGATCTCATCCGTGCCCTTCACCGTCTCATCCGTGGTGATGTGGAAGGTGGCGCCGTGCTTGAGCTCCGTGCTGCCGGTGACGAAGCGGCCGGTCCGAATCTTGGGGCCCTGCAGGTCGCCCAGGATGCCGACGGCCTTGCGCACCTTCAGCGAGGCCGCGCGCAGCATGTCGATGTTCGCCTGATGCTGCTCGTGGCTGCCGTGGGAGAAGTTGAGCCGGGCCACGTCCATGCCGGCCTCCAGCAGCGCTTCCAACATCTCCGGGGTCTGACTGGCGGGACCGAGGGTGCAGACAATCTTTGCTCGTCGCATAGGGCGCGAACATCCGGTGTCCGCCGCACCTGGGTCAAGCACGCACACGAGGCGTCCGCACAGGTAAACCAGTAAATGTCCAGGTCGCTCGGCGTGCGCTCAGCCGCGCAACAGCGTGCCCAGGTTCTCGCGCTCCCAACGCAGCGCGGCGCCGTAGTGCGGGTAGGTGCGCTCGCGCTCGCGGAAGGCGCGCGGGTGGTGCACGCGCCGGCCGGTGCGGCCGCTGCTGGGGAACAGCTGGTGGAGCATCTCGTGGAAGACGATGAACTCCACGAAGAAGGCAGGCACCTCCGGCCGGTCCAACGCGGGGTGGATGCGGATCTCCCGCGTCTGGTGGTCGTAGACGCCCAGGCGGATGGACTTGCGGCGCCGGCGGGGGGGCATGCGGCCCCAGCCGATGCGCGCCTGGATGCCGTTCTGGAAGTAGGCCTCGTTGACGCCGTTGTAGAGCGCGCGCAGGTCGAAGCAGCGGCCCAGCGGGTTCAGCTCCGCGTCGGATTCCCGGCGAAGCTGGCGGATGAGCGGCTGCTGTCCCCGGATGTACTCGTCCAGGAGGCCGCCCGCGGCCCGGTGTCCCCGGCCCGCGTAGTCCGCCACCGCGCGCACCACGGACTCCGGCGCGTCCAGGAACATGTGGTGCAACCGCAGCTGGAGCACCTGCGAGCCCCGGCGGAAGGACACCATGGTGGAGCGGTTGTCCGTCACCGCCAGGCGCACCGGCATGCCCAGGTTCGCGCTCAGGCGCCACGCGAGCGACTCCGCGCGCGTCCACAGCTCCTCGCGCGTCGTGGTGAGGACGCGCGGCGCTTCCTCCACGACGCGGTTGCGCGGCGGCAGGGGCGCGGGGCCTTCGGGGGCCCGCTGCGCGGGAACGGCGGCGCGCTCCGCGGACGTGCCACGCGGGAACAGGGACATCTGGTGGTGGAAGAACTCGGGCGTCACGCGGAGGGCATCGTACCCGGCACTTCCCCGGACTCAAGGCCAGGGGGGGCACGCCCGTCTGCCCGTCGACCCCGCCCACACGCAGCGCGTGATGCCCCCGGGTCGTTTCCGTCCCGGGCGTGTCGTCGCGTGTCGTCGCCCCCGCGCTTGCCTGCCCTTCAGGACAGCACGGGTTCTCCGTGGCGCGACTTGAGCAGCCGCTCCAGCCGCTCCGGCTCCATGCGCACCACGAAGGTCTTCTCCCGCGCGTACGTCACCTGTCCGGGCGGGGCGCCCTTCAGCTTGCGCACGAACTTCACCGGCATGTAGCTGACCTCGCCGCGCGGCTCGCCCTTCGCCCCCGAGTGGTGCAGCGCCAGGTGCGCCGCGTCCAGCAGCACCTCCTGCGCCACCTCCCCGTTCTTCTCCAGCGGCACCACCACGTGGCTGCCCGGCAGGCCGCGCGCGTGCAACCAGATGTGCCAGGGCCTCGCCACCTTGAAGGTGAGCGCGTCGTTGTCCTCCGCGCCGCGCCCCACCCAGATGCGCGCGCCGCCGTGGCCCACGTACTCCTTGAAGGGGAGCCCCTCCTTCGGGCCCTCCTCCCCCGCGGACACCTGGAGGACCTCCACCTGCGCGAGCAGCGCGGCGCCGTCCATCGCCTCGATCTGCTGGAGCGCCACCTGCGCGTGCGCCACCTCGCGCGCGAGCTCCGCCTCGCGGTGGCGGGCCGTCTCCACGCCGCGCAGGAGCCGGCGGTACTGGTGGAAGTGCCAGTCCGCCTCCTCCTTCGGGGTGCGCTTCGGGTCCAGCTTCACCGGGACCTCCTCCATGCCGGCCTCGGTGTACGCGGTGAGCGTCACCTGGGTCGTGCCCCGCTTGATGCGGTGCAGGTTCTGCGCGAGCAGCTCCCCCACCTCGCGGTGCTTCTCCGCCTCCGGGCCTCTCGCGGCCTCGGCTCGCACCTTCTCCAGCGTCCTTGAAGAGCGCTTCAGCCGCGCCCGGTACGGCTGTGCGAGCCTGCGGCGGATGGTGTCCGCACGGCTGGTGCGGTCCTTCTGCCCGAGCACCCGCTCCGCGGCCTGCAGCTTCGGCAGCGGGTCCGCCTCCTGGACCTCCAGGCGCGAGGGCTGTGCGCGCCCCTTCGCCAGCGCCTCGTCGGACACGGGCTCCGGCGGCGTCCACTGCGCTCCAGGGTAGAGATTCCTCCGGGCGCCGAAGCCTTCACCGGTGAGCATCAGCACCCGGTGGTTGTCGCTCAGGAGGAGCAATCCGCCCGGCGAGCCCACCTCCAGCACCAGCCGGCGGCGCACGGCTTCGCGATCAAACTCCAGGACCACCGTGCGGGACGGCTCCAGGTAGCGCGCGCCCTGGAGCTTGAAGCCGGTGAGCTCCTGGCGCAGCCAGCGCTGGAAGGGGGCGGGTTCGCCCGGCGTGGGGAAGCGGTCCTCGGCGACGGACAGGCGCGACAGCTCCCCTTCCGCGCACAGGCACAGCACCACCGACTTCCCGGGGACTCGCAGCTCCAGGTAGGCCAGGCGGGGAAGCGGGCACCACGCCTTCTGCGCCACCGCGCCCACGAGCCGGGACGCCACCTCCGCCACCACCTCTTCGAACTCCACCGGACGCAGCGACATGGCGGCCCCTCCCGGACGGGTGGGGACAGCGAAGCCCCAGCCCGCAAAAAGAAAAACGGCCCGGCGGGTTTCGCCGAGCCGTTCACTGGACGTCAACCGACGTCCGTCATGACGCCCTACTTCAGGACTCCGGGGTCGCCGGGGCCGCAGCGGCCTTGCTGGCGCTCTTGCGGGTCGTCTTGCGAGCCGGGGCCTTGCGGGCCGCCTTCTTCGCGGGGGCCTTCTTGGCCGTACCGCGCTTCGCGGCAGGGGCCTTGCGGGCCGTCTTCTTCGTCGCGCTCTTCTTCGTCGCGGCCTTCTTCGCGGTCTTCTTCTTCGCGGCCATCGGAATCCTCCGTTCAGAGTTGAGGCCCGCGGTGACGCGAGCCCTGCACCCACCATGGATTGAACGTGAGTGCTTGAACTGAATGGTACGGGCGACATGCCAGTGTGTCAACGCATGGTGATGTATTGCAGTGCGCGGCGAGGCCGATTTCTAGGCGCTCCGCGCTTCCAACCGTTCGTGGCGGTCACTTCCGGGTCCCGAGCGCATCGCGTGCGGAGGCTAATTTCCGGCTCCGGAAGCGTTATGCGGGCCCGCGCTACAGGTCTGGATGTCCACTGCAGCGCATCCGCGCGTGCTCCTCGCGTCGCTTCCCGTCCCCGAAGCGTCGGCCTACGGTTCGCGCCCGCATGCGCACTGGCCCGCTCCACTTCCCCGCGTCCTTCACCTTCGGCGTCGCCACCTCCGCGTACCAGGTGGAGGGCGGCATCGAGAACGACTGGGCCCAATGGGAGCGGCAGGGGAAGTTGAAGGAGCCCCACGCCCGCTGCGGACTCGCGGTGGACCACTGGCACCGCTACGAGGAGGACTACGCCCTGGCGAAGGCCGTGGGGGCCACCGCGTTCCGCCTGTCGCTGGAGTGGGCGCGCATCGAACCTACGCGCGGCCAGTTCGACGCGAAGGCGCTGGAGGCGTACCGCGAGCGGCTCCTGCGGCTTCGCGCGTACGGGTTGCGGCCGGTGGTGACGCTCCATCACTTCACCCACCCCACGTGGTTCCACGCGTCCACGCCCTGGCACCTCCCGGAGAGCCTGGAGGCGTTCCGCCAGTACGTCCGGCGGTGCGCGCCCCTGTTGGAGGGGCTGGACGCGCTCGTCATCTCCTTCAACGAACCGATGGTCCTCTTGTTGGGCGGCTACCTCCAGGGCCTGATGCCTCCGGGCATCACGGATGGAGCGAAGACGATGGCGGCGCTCGGGAACCTGGTGCGCGCGCACGCCATCGCACGCGAGGAGCTGGGTCAGCGCCTGGGCCGCGTGGAGCTGGGCATCTCCCAGAACATGCTGTCGTTCGCGCCGGACCGCTGGTGGCATCCGCTGGACCGCTCGCTGGTGAGGCTGGCGGCCCCGGCCTACAACCACGCGTTCCACGAGGCGCTGTCCACCGGCCACCTGCGCGTCTTCATGCCGGGCGTGGCCTCCACGGACGTGCGCATCCCGGAGGCGCGCGACTCCGTGGAGTTCGTGGGCGTCAACTACTACACGCGCGCGCACCTGCGCTTCATGCCGCGCCCGCCCTTCATCGACTTCAAGTACCGGGACCCGGACGCGCGCGGCCTCACCGACATCGGCTGGGAGCAGCGCCCCGAGGGCTTCCTCCAGCTGCTCCAGGAGGTGAAGCGCTACGGCAAGCCGGTGTGGGTGACGGAGAACGGCATCGACGACCGCAAGGGGACGGTGCGGCCGGAGTACCTCCACGCGCACCTGGGCCAGGTGCTGGCCGCGCGCGAGCAGGGCGTGGACGTCCAGGGCTACCTCTACTGGAGCCTGCTGGATAACTTCGAGTGGCTGGAGGGCTGGGGCCCGCGCTTCGGCCTCTACCGCGTCGACTTCGACACGCTGGAGCGCCACCCCACCCCGGCCTGCGACTACTTCCGCACCGTGGCCACGGGGCGCGTGCTGGTGCCGCCGGCCCCTGCTACCGCCACCGGCGCTCAGCCCAGCGCGGCCCGGTAGTCCACCTCCGGCTCCTCGGAAGGGGCCGTGGGGTCGGTGTCCGCGCCCGCGAAGAAGCGGCGCACGCTGTCCTCCACCGCCTGGGGTGAGTCGAGCTGGTTCACCTCCGAGCGGAAGTGCGCCGCGCCCTTGAGGCCGTGGGCGTACCAGGCCAGGTGCCGGCGGAAGGAGCGCACTGCTGTCAGGGGGTCGCCGACGAACTCCGCGTGGGCCCGGACGTGCTCCAGCACCAGCTCACAGCGCTCCTCGGGCGTCGCCGGGGGGCCTCCCGTCAGTTCGCGGAAGAGCCACGGGTTGCCCAGGGCGCCCCGGCCAATCATCACGAAGTCGCAGCCGGTGGCGTCCAGCATGCGGTGGGCGTCCTCCACCGTCTTCACGTCCCCGTTGCCCATGATGGGCAGCTCCGGGAAGTGGCGCTTCAAGTCCGCGATGAGGGACCAGTCCGCTCGGCCCGAATAGCCCTGGGCGCGGGTGCGCGCGTGCATGGCGAGCCCCGCGCAGCCGGCCTCCTGCAGCGCCTCCGCCACCTGGAGGTAGTTGAGCGTCTTGTCGTCCCAGCCCGAGCGGATTTTGCAGGTGACGGGCAGGCCGGTGGCGTCGCCGATGGCGCGGACGATGGCCGCCGCGCGGGGCACGTCGCACAAGAGGCCGCTGCCGGCGCCGTTGCGCACCACCTTCTTCACCGGGCAGCCCATGTTGATGTCGATGATTTGCGCGCCCGCGGCCTTGCCCACCTGGGCCGCCAGCGCCATGGCCTCCGGTTCGCCTCCGAAAATCTGGAGCGCGTAGGGCTGCTCCACCTGGGCGTCGTAGCGCAGGTACTTGAGCGTGCGCTGGTTCTGGCGCATCAGGCCCTGGGCACTCACGAGCTCCGTGGGGCAGAGGGCGGCGCCCAGCCGGAAGGCGATGACGCGAAAGGGGCGCTCGCTCACGCCCGCCATGGGCGCGAGGATGTAGGGGTTCGGCAGCGTGTAGGGACCCAGCTTCAACATGGCGGCGACACCCTAACCCGGCGACCGGGAACAGAAGAGCGCAAGGGCTGCGATCGACCCTGCGCGGGTGGGGTCCAACGATTAAGGTCCCTCCCCATGTTCCGTTTCCGGCTCGGGAGCGTCCCCGTCCACGTCCACATGAGTCACCTGCTCTTCTCCGCGGTGCTCGCCTACCAGTCCCTGCCGCAGCCCGGCCGGGGCTCGAGTGCCGGCTGGCTGGGGGACCGGCTGACCGACCCCGGCAGCCCGGGCTACATGGGCGCGGTGGCGTCCTACGTGCTCGCGTGGATGTTCATCGTCTTCGTCTCCGTGCTCGTCCATGAACTGGGGCACGCGGTGGCCTTCCGCGTCTTCGGCTACAAGCCGAGCGTGGAGCTGGTGTTCCTGGGCGGCGTCACCCGGCCCAACACGGACACGCCCCTGCCCTGGCACAAGGACGTGGTGAGCAGCTTCGCGGGCCCGCTGGCGGGGCTGACGCTGGGCGTCCTCAGCTGGGCGGTGCTGATGCAGGTGCGGGGACGCTGGGAGATGGCGGACTTCTTCCTGGGCAACTTCTTCTACGCGAACATGCTGTGGACGGTGTTCAACCTGCTGCCCGTGCCCCCGCTGGACGGCGGCCACATCAGCACGGCGCTCGCCACGCGGATGTTCGGGCGCCGGGGCTTCATCGTGTCCCACGTGCTGGCCCTGGGCCTGTGCGTGGGGCTGGTCCTCCTGGGCGTCAAGAGCGGGCAGCTGTTCGCCGCGGTCCTCTTCGCCATGTTCGGCTTCCAGGCGTTCCGCGTGCTGACGGACGCGATGCGCGCGCGCACCGACGACAAGGAGGCCGAAGGTCCGAAGGCCGAGGGGCTGCGCGAGGCCCAGCGGGCGCTGCGCGAGGACCGGCTGGACGACGCGTGGCGGCTGGGCCAGCAGCTCCTGGAGACCGAGGGGCTGTCGGCGAGCCTCACCAGCCGGACGCACTATCTGCTGGGCTGGGTGGCGCTGAAGCAGGGCCACGGGCGGCCCGCGCTGGACCACTTCTCCCAGGTGCAGGGCCAGCCGGTGGAGATGCACGCGGTGGCGGCGGCCTTCTCGCTGGTGGGCGACGACGCCCGGGCGGTGGGCTACTGGAAGCAGGCGTGGGGCGAGTCGCAGGACCGCACCGTGATGCACGAGTACGCGGGTGCGCTCATCCGCCTGGGCCAGGTGCCGGAGGCGCTGCGGCTGCCGGGCGTGGACCCGGCGGCGGCGTTCCGGTGCGCGGAGCGGGCGCTGTTCATCCGGGGCGCCTATTCGGAGGCCGCGGCGGTGGGAGAAACGGCGCTGCGCCACGCGCCCGATTCGGGCATCGCCTACGACGCGGCCTGTGCCTTCGCCCGCGCGGGCAACGTGCCGGACGCGGTGCGCCTGCTCCAGCGCGCGCAGGCCCTGGGCTTCAATGACGCGAGCTACGCCGCGTCCGACGAGGACCTGGCGCCCCTGCACGGTCACCCCGCGTTCGAGGAGTGGCTGACCCACCTGCGGGCCTCCGTTGCGTCCTGAGCAGGGGTAGAGTCCGCCCCGCCCGTGAGCCCTCCCGTCCCTTCCGTGAAACCTCCCGCCGCGCCCGTGCGTACCGGTGACATGCCGGCACGGTCGGAGAGCGCCGGGGACCCGGACGAGGTGTTGATGGAGCGGTTCTGCCAGGGGGATGCGCCCGCGTTCGACGCCCTGTTCCAGCGCTACGCGCGCCCCATCCAGGGCTACCTGGCGCGGCTGACGGGCAGCCCCGCCACCGCGGAGGACCTGGCCCAGCTGACGTTCCTGTCCCTGGTGCGCTCCCGGGGCCGCTACCAGGAGGGGGCCCGGGTCCGGCCGTGGCTGTACGCCATCGCCACCAACGCCGCGCGGGACCATGCGCGCCGCCACCGCCGGCCGGAGGACCTGACGCCGGAGGGGGAGCTGCCCCTCACCGCCGTGGCCGACACGCCGGAGCCCCGCGACGCGGGCCTGGAGCGCGCGGTGCAACGCGCCCTGGCGCAGCTTCCGGAGGGCCAGCGCCTGCCCATCCTCATGCACCGCTTCGAAGGCATGGGCTTCGCAGAGATTGCAGAGGCCCTGGGCCTCACCGAGAGCGCGGTGAAGGTCCGCGCCCACCGCGGCTATGCGCGCCTGCGCGAGCTGCTCGCCCCGCTTCATCAGGAGACCGCGGAATGACGCCCGAGTGCGAACGCGTCTTGGATCGCCTTGGGGACTGCATGGACGGCCCGTTGCCCCCGGAGCTGGTGGCGCACGCGGCCGGGTGCGCGGACTGCCGGGCGCTGCTGGAGGGCTTCAATGTCCTCGCGCCCCCTGCCCCCACGCC
>NZ_RAWG01000297.1 GCF_003611735.1 Corallococcus sicarius
CCAGCGCCCCCCGCGCCGCCCGCGCCTCCCATGATGGCCGCCACGCCGCCGGCGCCCCCCACGCCTTCCGACGCCTCCGAGTCCAGCGACGAGATGAGCGAGGGCGACGCCGAGACGCGCCGGGAGGCCGAGGAGGCCCGCCGCGAGGCCGCCCGGGCCCAGGCCGAGACGGCGGCGGTGGAGGCCGACCAGCTGAAGGACCGCATGCGCGAGGAGATGCGGCGCGCCCGCGAGAGCATCCGGCGCGGCAAGCGCGGCGCCCGGGACGTGGTGGCGCGCGGACAGAACCTGGAGGTGAAGGAGGGCGAGTCCGTGGAGAGCGCCGTCGTCTACGGCGGCAACCTCATCGTGCGCGGCACGGTGGAGGACGACGCGGTCGCCTTCGGCGGCAACCTGGAGATCCACGGCCACGTGGAGGGGGACGCGCACGCCTTCGGCGGCAACGTCATCCTGGGTCCGGACGCGGAGGTGGACGGCGACGTGTCCGCCTTCGGCGGCCAGGTGCAGAAGGAGGACGGCGCCAGGGTGGACGGCAGCACGGAGTCCTTCGGCGGCGCGGGGCTGGGCCGCATGGTGGCGGGGGAGATCAAGCGCGGCATGCACGAGGCGCGTGATCCCACCGCGGCGGAGGACGTGGACGAAGACGACGACCACGGTGACCGGGGCGGCGGGCTGGCCTCGTTCATCCTCCAGTTCGCGCTGCTCTTCGGCCTGGGCTTCCTGGGGCAGATGTTCTTCCCGGCGCGCATGAAGGAGCTGGGCGAGGAGATCCGCGGTCGCCCCGGCAAGAACGCGTTCGTGGGCATCGTCGGGATGCTGGCGCTCATCCCGCTCACCGTCGTGCTGTGCATCACCCTCATCGGCATCCCGGTGGCGTTCGCCCTCCTGGTGGCCTCCATGCTGGGCACGGCGCTGGGCTACGCGGCCATCGCCTCCGAGCTGGGCACGCGGATCCCGGTGCTGCGCGGCCGCAAGACGCAGGCAGGGGTGCTCGCCCTGGGGCTGGGACTCCTGCTGCTCATCAGCCACATCCCGGTGCTGGGCGTGATGCTCAACCTCTTCCTCATCCCGCTGGCGTTCGGCGCCGTCATCCGCACCCGGTTCGGCTACCGCCCCCGGGGCATGCCGGAGCCCATCTTCCCCCGGAACGAGGCCTCCGTCTGACGCACCCGGCCTGACAGCCCCCGGGCTTGCCCCACCGCGTCATGAAAGCCCCGCTCCCCGCGCACCGGGAGTGGGGCTTTTGCTTTCCCCACAAGTGCCACGTTCACGCGCCATCACCTGCGCTGTCGGCGGGGGCTGTTGGTGGCGGGCGTGCGGATGCCGACAGGCTTTGACCGCCCGGGTCCGGTGCGCCATTTTGGGCGGCACCCATGCGACGCCTCCCAGACGCAACCCCGCGCGGCAGGGCCATCACCGTGGACCTCGAGGGCGAGAGCATCCCCGCCGTCGAAGGCGAGCCGGTGGCGTGCTCCCTCATCGCCGCGGGCGAGAACGTCCTCTCCCGGTCCGTGAAGTACCACCGCCCGCGCGGCCCCTTCTGCTTCGCCGCGGCCTGCTCGCACTGCCTCATGCGCGTGGACGGCCTGCCCAATGTCTACACGTGCCGCACCCCCGCGAAGGAGGGCATGCGGCTGGAGCGGCAGAACGCGTACCCGTCCGCGAACGTGGACATCTTCGCGACCATCGACTGGTTCTTCCCCAAGCGCTTCGACCACCACGAGATGTTCGCGGGCGTCCCCATCGCGGAGGACGTGATGGCGAAGGTGGCCCGGCAGCTCGCCGGCCTGGGCCTGTTGCCGAAGGAGCCCGGCCCCGAGGCCCTGCCCTCGCGCACGATCCAGATCCAGGTCGCGGTGGTGGGCGGAGGCCCGGCGGGCCTGGAGGCGGCGCGCGTGCTGGCCGGCAAGGGCGTGCCCTTCCTCCTGCTGGAGCGCGACGCGAACCTGGGGGGACGGCTGGCCCACGGCACCCCGGAGGACGGCGCGCCCTTCGTGCCGGAGCCCACCGCGTTCCCCCAGGGCAGCGTGGTGCGGCGGGCCACCGTCATCGGCCTGTATGACGACGAGCACGGGCGCTACCTCGCGGTGGCGTCGCAGGAGCCGGAGGGCGTGCGGCTGCTGAAGGTGTACGCGAAGCGCTTCCTGCTCGCGGTGGGCGGCCATCCGCCCACCCTCCCCTTCGAGAACAACGACCTGCCCGGCGTGTACGCGGGCCGCGCGGCGAGCCTGCTCCTGCGCCGCCACGACGTGGCCCCGGAGGTCGCGGCGCTGGTGGGCCACGGCCCGGAGCTGCACGCGCTGGCGCACCTCTTGGCCCAGCGCGGGGTGGAGATCGCCGCGGTGGTGGACCTGAAGGGGCCGCTGCCCGCGAACGCGCACCCCAAGGCGTGCGTGGGTGACGGGCTCAAGGCCCACGGCCTGCGCGGCGTGGGGGCGCTGAGCTTCACGCCCCAGGGGGGCCGCAAGCAGAAGGTGTCGTGCGACGCCATCATCGTGTCGGTGCCGGTGACGCCGGGCTTCGAGCTGGCGCGTCAGGGCGGAGCGAAGGTGGAGTTCGACGAAGGCGCGGGCCACTTCCGCGTGGAGGCGGACGCGGACGGGCGCACGCAGGCCCCGGACGTGTTCGTCGCGGGCGACGTGGCGCACGCGGGCACGGCGAAGGACGCCGCGGCCATGGGACAGCGCGCGGCCCAGGCGCTCCTGGGAGGGCTGTCATGAGCAAGGCGCTCGTCTGTACCTGTGAGGACGTCACCGTCAGCGACGTCGAGCACGCGCTGGAGCGGGGCTACCGGGACGTGGAGTCGGTGAAGCGCTTCACGGGCTTCGGCACCGGCATCTGCCAGGGCAAGAGCTGCCACTCCACGGTCGCGGCGCTCCTGCAGAAGGCGAAGTCGCTCAAGCCGGAGGCGGTGGTGCCCTTCACGCCCCGCCCGCCGCTGTACCCCACGGAGCTGCGCGTGCTCGCGAGCGCGCCCGTGGACGAGTCCGTGGCCCCCATGGGCGGCGTGCCCCAGGAGCTGGAGCACTTCCCGTCCGCGCTCCGGCCGGAGGGGCCGGTGCCGCAGAAGGCGAAGGTGGTCATCATCGGCGGCGGCATCATGGGCCTGTCGCTGGCGTACAACCTGGCGCTGCGCGGTGAGACGGACGTGGTGGTGCTGGAGCGCGGCTATCTGTGCGCGGGCGCGTCCGGCCGCAACGGCGGCGGCGTGCGCATGCAGTGGGGCACCCCGGCGCTCATCGAACTGGCCAAGCGCTCCATCGACTTGATGAAGGTCTTCGCGCGCGACCTGGGCGTCAACGTGTGGCTGCGTCAGGGCGGCTACCTCTTCCTGGCCAAGCGCAAGGACACCGCGCTGCGGCTGGAGAAGAACGCCGTGCTGCACAACAAGTACGGCGTGCCCACGCGCATCATCACCGCGGACGCGGCGCGCGACATCGTCCCCGGCCTGACGATGAAGGACTGCCTCACCGCGGCCTACAACCCGGAGGACGGCGTCATCTTCCCCTGGGCCTTCCTCTGGGGCTACGCGCAGGGCTGCGTGAAGCGCGGCGTGAAGGTGGAGACGTACACCCACGTCACCGGCTTCGAGACGAGCAACGGCCAGGTGCGCAAGGTGAAGACGGACCGGGGCGACATCGCCTGCGACACCGTGGTGCTCGCCGCCGGCGCGTGGAGCCCCCAGGTCGCGAACCTGGTGGACGTGGCGCTCCCCAACGAGCCCCACCGCCACGAGATCCTCAGCACCGAACCGCTCAAGCCCTTCCTGTCGCCGCTGGTGTCGGTGCTCGACACGGGCCTGTACTTCAGCCAGTCCATGCGCGGTGAAATCGTGGGCGGCATGGGCGACCCGAAGGAGCCCGCCGGCCCCAACATGGGCAGCACCCTGCGCTTCGTGTCGCGCTTCGCCCGCGCCCTCACGGAGCAGCTGCCCAACGTGGGCCAGGTGAAGGTCCTGCGCCAGTGGGGCGGCCTCTACGACGTCACCCCGGACAACAACCCCATCCTGGGACGCACCCCCGGCCTGGACAACCTGCTCCAGCTCTCCGGCTTCGTGGGCCACGGCTTCATGATGGCCCCCGCTGTCGCGGAGCGGATGGCCCAGTGGATGACCTCCGGCGACTCCGACGAGCTCTTCACCCGCTTCAACCTCCGCCGCTTCAAGGAAGGCACCCTGGAGCGCGAGGAGATGATCATCGGCTGAAGCCAGGGCCGGCCCTGTCTCCGCTTGGGACAGGGCCTGCCTGATTGTCCGCGAAAACGGCACTCCCAGAAATCCTCGCAAGCTCCCGGGATGGCTGGGGATTCGCCCGGGGATGTGACGTTTCTTTACAAACGCAACCGGGTTGCAAGGAGCATCCACGCACCACCCGTGCGGTGATCGGGTGGTGGCTCTCCTCTGGGACGTGCGCTGGCACGCGATGTGCCTTGCCCTTCGCGCCGCGCAATGCAGCGCGAAGGAGGTTCCCGATGGTCGCGAAGAAGCTCATGGGTGCGATGCTGGTGCTGGGCATGACGGCGTGTGGTTCCATGGAGCCGCAGGACCTGCCGGACGCGGAGCCCAACGGTGCGCTGGCGTCGCAGGAGTCCAACGTCATCGTCGGGACGTTGAACTGGGTGAGCGCCACGTCCCTCACGGGCACGCAGCGCGCGAAGTCCCTCGCGGTGGGCTATCTCTCCATCCCGGCGGTGGGCAGCCGCTGCACGGCGTGGCTGGTGTCCAACGACGTGGTCATCACCAACAACCACTGCATCGGCAGCGCGTCCGAAGCGGTGGGCGCGCGCGTGTCGTTCAACTATGAGGACGGCGTCGCGTCCGCTTCGCGCATCTGGTACCCGTGCGCCACGTTCATCAAGACGTGGAGCGGCGACGACATGACGGCGCTGCGCTGCTCGGCCGTCAACGGTCAGCTCCCCGGCGCGGTGTACGGCTTCCTCACCGTCGCCACCACCAACGCGGCGACGAACAGCTCCGTGTACGTCGTGAACCAGAACTGCGACTACTACCTGTCCAGCGGCTGCACCCCGACGAAGAAGTCCTCTCCGGGCACCGTGCTCAACGGCAACTACAGCACCACGGACATCTCCTACAACGCGGACACGCTGGGCGGCTCGTCCGGCTCGCCCGTCATCTCCACGTCGACGAACCAGGTGGTGGCGCTGCACCACATCGGCATCGGCGGCAACTCGCAGGGCCGCGGCACGGCCAACACGGGCGTGAAGGCCACGCGCGTGAAGGCCCGCCTCGCGGAGATCGGCCTGTAGTCGTCCCGTCTCACGACGCGGACGAGGGCTCCCCCCCGGCCAGCAGCACCGGCCGCGGGGGCGCTCCCGCTTCGGGACTGGAGGGATGCAGCAGGAGCTTGCGGCGCAGTCCGCCCAGCGCCAGCCGTCCCAGGCCCCGCTTGAAGGAGCGCGGCAGCAGGCGCAACAGCCGCATCATCCACCGGTGCCCCAGGCCCGGGTACACCAGCGCTTCGCCCCGCTCGAAGCCCGCCAGGGCCTCGCGGGCGCACTGGTGCAGGGACAACTGGAAGAAGGGCGTCACCTCGTCCGGCAGTGGCGGCTCCAGCGCCAGCGGGCCCGGGGCCACGAAGGTGACGGGGATGCCGGTGTCCTCCAATTCCAGACGCAGGGACTCACTGAAGCCGTCCAGGAAGCGCTGCGTGGCGGCGAACATCACCGCGCCCGGCAGGAAGAGGCGCGCGGCGGCGGAGCCGACCATCAGGATGCCGCCCCGCCCCCGCTCCAGCATGGGGCCCAGCAGCCGGTGCGTCAGCATCGCGGGGGCGACCACGTTCGCATGCACCAGCTCCTCGATGCGCTTCCAGCGCGCCTCGGCGTACAGCCCGCTGATCGTGTGATCCGCGTTGTTGATGAGCACGTCCACGCGCACGTAGTGGCGCTCCAGGTGTTCGAAGAGCGCGTCCACCGCGTGGGGATCATCCAGATGGCAGGCCTCGAGCATCACCCCCAGGGTCGGGTTGCGCAAAAGCAGCTCATCGCGCAGCGGCATCAGCTCCTGCACCTCGCGCGCGACGAGCACCAGGGTCCTGACCCGGGGGGAGAGAAGGCGGGCAAGCTCGCGGCCGATGCCGCCAGCCGCTCCGATGATGAGCACGGTACCGTGGTCGATGGGAGGGCGCATGGGGGTGAACCTCGGACAGAAAACTGCCCATGCCTGAACGGGCTTGCGTGCCCGCTCCGTTGCTCACATCCTGTGACCGCCCGCCTGCTCCAGGGGCGGACAGGCGTTCCCTTGCTTTCTCTGTCCGGGGAGGACACCCATGGCTGCCCCTTCACGCATCCTCGTGCCGGTGGATTTGAAGGACGGCTCGCGGTCCGTCGTTGAATACGCGCTGCAGCTCGCCCGGCCCTTCGGGGCCACGGTGGACATCATCCACGCCTGGGAGCCACCGCAGTACGTGGCGCCGGATCTGCTGGTGGCCTCACCCGGCTGGGATCCGCAGGCGCTGGAGACGATGGCGCGCGACTCCGCGGGCAAGGAGCTGTCCACGCTCCTGCAGTCACTGCAAGGCAGCGCGCCCGTGGCCCTCTCCCACCGGGTGGTGATTGGCGACGCGGCCAACATCGTGCTGGAGGAGTCCGAGCGCGGGAAGTACGACCTCATCGTCATGGGCACGCATGGACGCAAGGGCCTGACGCGCATGCTGCTGGGCAGCGTGGCGCAGAAGGTGGTGAGCCAGGCGAAGTGCCCGGTGCTCACGCTGCACGTGACGCCGGAGCAGGCGTAGGCTCAGGGCTCCGCCCACTGGCGCAGGAGGTTGTGGTACACGCCCGTCAACATCACCAGCGCGGGGCTCTTCGGCACCTCGCGCGTGAGCTGCATGATGGACGTGTCCAGGTCGAAGAGCAGGGCGCGCTGGCCCGCGTCGCGCACCATGCTCTGCACCCAGAAGAACGACGCCAGCCGCACGCCGCGCGTCACCGGCGTGACGTGGTGCAGGCTGCTGGCCGGATAGATCAACAGGTCCCCCGCGGGCAGCTTCGCCGAGTGGTTCCCGTAGGTGTCCTCCACCACCAGCTCCCCGCCGTCGTAGCTGTCCGGCTCGCTGAGGAACAGCGTCGCGGACACGTCCGTGCGGATGCGCTGCGACGTGCCCAGGAGCGGCCGGATGGCGTTGTCCACGTGCGAGCCGAAGTCCATCCCCGACTCGTAGCGGTTGAACAGCGGCGGGAAGACGCGCTGGGGCAGCACGGCGGAGATGAACAGCGGGCTCTTCTCCAGGCCCGCCAGCACCAGGTCCCCCAGCTCCCGCGCGGCGGGGCTCCCTTCGGGGAGCTGGAGGTTCTTCTTCACCTGGGCGGACTGGGTGCCCGCGGTGGCCCGGCCGTCCTCCCACGCCGCCTGCTGGAAGACAGCGCGGCAGTGGGCGACCTGTTCAGGCGTGAGGACCCGCGGGATGTGCACCATCATCAGGGACTTCCTCCTGCGCGCTAGAATCGCACGTGCGCGGACAGGAGCGCCGAGCGCCCCTCGGCCGGCACGGCCTGGCCCGCGTAGTAGGACTCGTAGAAGAGCTTGTCGGTGAGGTTGTAGACGTTGAGCTGCAGGTCCACCTTCTTGAAGGCATAGCTGGCGAAGACGTCGAAGCGCCAGAAGTTGGGCACCTTGCTGAGCACCGTCGTCGCGTTGGCCGGGTTGTTCACCGGAACCACGTCCTGGTAGACGGCGCCGCCGCCCACGGACAGGTTCTCCAGCAGCGCGTACGTGGTCCACAACGACAGGCTGCGCTTGGGCGTGTTCACCAGCCGCTGGCCTTCCAGGTAGTCGTTGCTGTGCTCGCGGATGCTCGCGTCCAGGAACGTGTAGTTGGCGAACACGTTCCAGCGCTGCACCGGAGAACCCGCGATGCCCACGTTGTAGCCCTGCACGCGCTGCTTGCCTTCCAGGATCTGCGCCGGCCCCTCCGGGTCCGTGTTGGGCACGCGGGCGTTCTTCTTGTTCGTGCGGAAGACGGCGGCGTTGACGCTCAGGCGCTCGGCGATGAGGTCGGACTTGGCGCCAATCTCGAAGGTCTCGTTCTTCTCCGGGTCCAGGCTGACGGTGTCGTTGGACAGCGTGGCCAGCTCCGCGCTCGGGTTGGAGGACGTGCCGTACATGCCGTAGATGCTGGCGTTCGCCACCGGGTGGAGCACCACGCCCGCGCGCCAGTTGAACAGGCCGTTCTCCTGCTCGAACGGCGTCGTCTCTCCGGCGGCGTTGGTGGCCGAGTAGTCGCTGTGGAGGTTGTCGTAGCGCAGCGTGCCCAGCAGCTCCACGTAGGGGCCCACCTGGATCTGATCAGACGCGTAGACGCCCAGGTTCCACTGCCGGCTGGCGTTGGACGACGCGAAGACGCGGCTGACGGCGGACAGGTCCGGGTTGGGATCCGGCTCATAGAGGTCCGCGGGCAGGTTGGGGCCCGTGGGCAGGCCCACCGCGGTGAGGTTGTCGCGGTACAGGCTGCGCCGCTCGCGCGAGATGTCCAGGCCCACGTTGGCGGTGTGCTTGAGGAACCCGGTGGTGAACACGCCGCGCAGGTCGGTCTGGTTCGCCAGGTAGTTGTTGTCGGTGGCCGTCTCGAAGCGCTGGCGCCCGATGGTGGTGGGCGCGTTGACCGGCGTCAGGCCGCGCGGCGCGGTGGGCCGGGCGAAGCGATCCACGGCGCCGTAGCGCAGGGTGTTCGTCAGGCGGAGGCCACCGCCCAGGTCGGCCAGCACGCGCGCGGTCCCGATGTGCACGTTCACGCGCTCGGTGTCCCCGTCCTGCACGCCGTAGAAGTTCTCGCGGGGCACGTCCAGGGTGACGGACACCGGGTAGCCGTTGAAGTACGGCTGGCCGTAGTCGGGCACGCTGTTCTCGTGCTGGTAGAAGTAGTCCACCTCCAGCGACACCTTGTCGCTCAGCACGAAGCGCGCGGACGGCGCGATGCCCGCCCGGTTCTCCGTGACGACGTCACGGCCGGCCACGTCCGCGAGCTGTCCCGTCGCGCTCACGCGCAGCTGGATGCGCTCGGACACCTCCTGGTTGAGGTCCGCCTCCACGCGGCCGGACGGCGCCGTGCCGCCCGACAGCCGCAGGTCCTGGAAGGAGCCCCGCTTCGGCTTCTTCGTCACCAGGTTGATGGCGCCGCCCGTGGAGCCCCGGCCGAAGAGCACCGACGACGGCCCGAAGTAGACCTCCACGCCCTCCAGGTTGAACGTGTCGCGGGTGAACCAGCCCAGGTCGCGCACGCCGTCGCGCAGCGTGTCCGTCTGGGCGGAGAAGCCGCGCAGGGAGAACGAGTCGCCCTGGCGGCCGCCCTCCCCCGCCGTCACCGTGATGCCGGACACGTTGCGCAGGGCATCGCGCAGCGTCGTCGCCTGCTGCTCCTCGATGACCCGCTCCGGCACCACCGTGATGGTCTGCGGCGTGGCCACCAGCGGCCGGGGCAGCCGCGTCAGGCTGGGCTCCGCCACGTTGTACTTCGACGCCTCACCCTCCACCTCCACCGTCGGCAGGACGAACACGTCCTGCTCCTCCGAGGGCCGCGCCTCCGCGCTCGCGGCAGCCGGGGCCACCGTCTGAGCCGGAGCCGGGGCCGCGGGTGTCGTCACGGCGGGCGGCGTCTCCTCCACCGGACGGGACTCCTGCACCGGTGCCGACGAGGTGTCCGCGGCGGGCGGCGTCTCCTGCGCCACCGCGCTGCCGGCGGCGAGCGCGGACGCGAGGCCTACGGCCTGCCCCCAGGGCCACAGCGCGCCGCGCACGCCTCCAGGGTTGCCATGTGAAGAGCGGATTCCAGAACGACCGGGCTTGGCGGTAGACACGAGTCCCCTTGGTGGGCGGGCTGCCTAAATGAGAATGATTCTCATATGCAATACCTGGGTTGGTGGAACAAGAAGTTTCTTCCCCGGGCGGGTGGGAATGCCAACGCGTCGCGGCGGCCCGCGCACTGCCACGCATCAGTCGGGCGAATGCCACACGGCGCTGCGTGAAATGGAACGGCCCGGAGCCGCGCTCGCGGTCCGGGCCGTGGGGAGATGCGGGGAACCGCGCGCCGCGGATCAGGCCGCGTGCGTCTTGGACTCCGCTGCTTCGGGCGTCGTGACAGCGGGCGCCGTCGCACGGGCCTGACGGCGCGGGAAGAAGCGGCGCCAGGACAGCGAGTAGCCCGTGTAGACGAGGAAGACGGCGCCGAACGACGCGAGGGCGGCGACGAGCTGGCCCAGCCATCCCAGCGCCTCACCGGTGTGCAGGAAGCGCAGCCAGGTGCGCACCTTGCGGCCGGTGTTGAAGTCCGCGTACGTCTCCGTGCGCAGCGGCTGCGCGGTGTATGGATCCAGCGAAAGCTGCGTGGACGAGAACAGCGGCCACCGGTCCTGCTCACGCACGACGAAGGCGCTCGCCTGCGGCCCTCCGCGTCCGGGGCCACCCTGCCCGCCCCGGCCTTCGCCTCGTGGAGCGCCCTGACCCTCGGGCTGTCCTTCGCCTCGCGGACCGCCCTGGCCTTCCGTCCGGGCCTCGCCCTTCGGACCGCCCTGCCCCTGCTGCTGCGGACCGCCCTCAGGACGGCCGCCCTGGGCGCCGCCACTGGGGGGCGTGGGCAGCCGCAGCGTGATGTTCTCCCACGCCTTGGCCTGCTTCATCGCCACCGCGAACTGCGCATCCAGCCCCTGGGGCGCCGTCCCCGGCGCCGGGGTGGGCACGGGCACCGGCGGCGAGGCATTGGGCCCCTGCGCGCCGGGCACCGGGCTGCCGGCGAGCGTGAAGACCAGGTTCGTCGCCCACTTGTAGGAGATCACCAGTGCCGACGCCGTGAGCACCAGCAGCACCGGCAGCGACCAGAAGCCGATGACGTTGTGCCAGTTGAAGTCGCGCGCCTTGCCCTTGAGGCCCCGGCGGAACCACAGCGTGGGCCGCATGGAGCGCAGCGTCCACTTGCGCGGCCACCACAGGAACAGGCCCGTCACGCCCAGGAAGAAGAAGGCCAGGTTGCTGACGCCCGTCACGGCCTTGCCCACGGCGCGCTGCTCACTGGGGGCCGCGAGCCAGCGGTGCGCGTCCTCCATCGTCTGGAAGAACGCGCGCCAGCCCTGCGCGCCCTGCTCCCGCACCTCGCCGGTGAAGGGGTGGACGTAGACGGCGCTGCCACGTCCGAGCGCCACCGCCACCACGCTGTCCGCCTCCGGGTACACCGTCACGGCGCTGGGCTGCGCGGAAGGCCGGGCCGCCTTCACCTTCGCGAGCATCTCCTCCACCGACAGGCGCGGCGTCCCCGCGGGAGGCGGCGCGGCGTGGCGGGCGTCGCGGTCCGCCCAGTCGGTGATCTGCGACTCGAACGCGATCGCCACGCCGGTGATGGACATCACCCCGACGACGAGCCCGACGATGAGGCCGGACACCAGGTGGATCCAGAAGAGGACGTTTCGGAGGGCGCTGGGCATGGAGGGGCGTCGCTTTACTTCAGGGCGAACTTCACGGGGATCACGACCTTCACGCGCACGGGGCGCCCGTCGTGTCCCAGGGCCGGCGAGAAGCGCCAGCGCGTCACGGATTCGATGGCCGCATCATCCAGGCCGGGGACGGAGCGCTGGATGCGCGTGTAGGCCGGCTCCACGCGACCGTCCGCGCCAATCACCACGTACACCATCACCACCCCGGTGATGCCATCCTCGCGGGCGCGGCGCGGGTAGTCCGGCTTGCCGTCGAGCAACACCGGCAGCTTCATCACCTCGCGGGGCGAATACAGGGCCGGCGCCGAACCCAGGCCGCCCACGCGGCCACCGGCGAGCCCACCCACCGTGCCGCCCTCCACGCCTCCCACGACGCCCTGGGGCACCCCGGGGCCCACGGGCGCGGACGCCACCGCCGCGGAAGGCTCCGGAGCCACGTCCTTCGCGGTCGCCTCCACGGGCGGCGTGGGCTCCTCCGGCTTCACCGGCTCCGGCACCTTCGCGGGCACCACCAGGTCCCGGGGCATCGGGCGCGGCTTGCGCGCCACGGACTTCACGGGCTCGGAGGGGGCCTGCTTCGCCTGGAGTCCACCACCCAACGGCGGAGGCGGCGGCGCATAGGCCATCAACGCCAGCTCCGGCTCCGGCGGCTTCACCTGCGCGGGCGGCGGACGGTTCGCGAACGACAGCGCCAGGGCCAGCGCCACCCCGTGCGTCACGGTCGCCGCGATCAACGCCCCGCCCCAC
>NZ_RAWG01000298.1 GCF_003611735.1 Corallococcus sicarius
CCCCCGCCAGGCCCGCTCCGCCCCCCGCGCGTCCGGCGACGGTGGACGACGACGAGGAGGTCATCGTCGGGGAGGAGCTGCCGGCGGCGGAGAAGACGCAGCGCACGTCGCTGGCGGACCTGATCCGCGAGCGCGAGGAGCAGGCCAAGCGGCGCCGGGGTGGCGCCAGCGCGGGTGCGGCGGGCGAGAAGCCCAAGGCGCGCCCGGCAGCCCCCGCGGGCGGGGTGCTGGATGACCTGGACTACCTCTTTGGCCAGGCGGCGCGCGAGGAGCCTGACCGGCTGGAGGAGCTGGAGCGCCGCTTCTGGGCGCTGATGCGCATCATGGCGCGCAAGGGCCTGCTGACGAACGAGGAGTTCCGGCGCGAGCTGGACGACGAGGGCGGCGAGGGCTGAAGCAAGGGGCCCGGAGTTCGGAAACGCTCCGGGGCCCGCCGCTTCAGTCAGTCAGTCAGTCGAGCGCCAGCGGCAGCCGCACGGTGAAGGTGGTGCCCTGCCCCAGGGTGCTCTCCACGGTGAGGCGACCGCCGTGGTTCTCCACGATGCCCTGGCAGATGGACAGGCCCAGGCCCGTGCCCCGGCCTTCGGGCTTGGTGGTGAAGAAGGGCTCGAAGATGCGCGACAGGTTGCGCGGATCAATTCCGGTGCCGGTGTCGCGCACGCGCACCACGGCCTCCTGCCCCTCCTGCGCGGTGGACAGGTGCACCTGCCCACCCGGCGTCATCGCGTGGCAGGCATTGGTGATGAGGTTGACGAACACCTGCACCAGGTTGGCGCGCACCGCGGCCAGGGGCGGCACGTCGCCCGAGTACTCGCGGTGCACGGTGACGCGCGCCTGGGACACGACGTGCTCGCAGAAGCCCACCGCCATGTCCACGACGGCGTTGAGCGACACCTGCTCCGGCCGGTCCTGCGCGGGGCGCGCGTAGCTGACCAGGTCGCGGGTGAAGCGCAGGATGCGGTGGCTGCTCTCCAATATCTTCCGCAGCTTCTCCTGGTCGGCCGGGTTCGCGCCCGGCGTCATCCGGGAGCGCTGCAGGAGCGCGTCCGCGTACGTCGCCACCGCCGTCATGGGGTTGTTGATTTCATGCACCACGCTGGCCGCGAGCTGCCCGATGGAGGCCAGCTTCTCCGCGTGGATGATGCGCTTCTCCAGCTCCTTCACCACCGTGACGTCCTGGCCAATGGCGATGACGCCCTCCACCTCGCCCGGCTGGGTGAGCATGGAGGAGGTGGCGAAGGAGACGCGCACCTCGCCGCCGTCGCGGGTGAGCAGGCGCGTCTCGAAGCTGTTCACGGACTCGCCGCGCATGGCCGCCGCCAGCACCGGCGCCATGCGCAGGTGTTCGCTGTCCGCCACCAGCGAGGACAGGTCGCGGCCCAGGACCTGGTCCTTGCTCAGGCCGGTGAGCGCGCTCAGCGCCTGGTTGAAGACCACCACCTGCTTGTCCCGGTTCACCACCAGGATGAGCGCGTTGGCCTTCTCCAGCAGCTCCTCCAGGTACTTGCGCACGAACGTGAGCTCGTCGATGAGCTTCGCGTTCTTCACCGCGACGGCGACCTGGCTTGCCAGTTGGAGCAGCACGCGCTCGTCGTGCGCGACGTCCGCGTCCAGTCCGTCCGGGTACTCCATGTTGATGGCGCCGAAGAGCTGGCCGCTCGCGACCAGGGGCGCGCTCACCGCGCGGGTGCTGCCGTGGAAGAGCAGCGGCACCTCCTCCGAGATGCTCACCCGGCCCCGCGGCAGGGACGTCAGCGGCAGGTTCGTCTTCTCCACCGAGCGCTGGAAGAGCACCAGCGGTTCGTGCGCGCCCTCCTTGAGCCGCCCCTCCGCGTAGAGGGACGTGAGGCCCCCGGTGCGCGCGTCCACGATGCGGATGCAGAACGAGCGGCCGGGGAACAGCTCCTTCACCCCGCGCGCCACCGCGGCCACCAGCTCCTCCTCGCCGCCCACCTCCGCCACGCTGCGGCCCAGGTCCAGCAGCACGCCCTCGGTGCGCGCCTGCTCCAGCAGGGCGCGCTCGGCCACCACCAGCCGGCCGCTGATGACCTCCGTGTCCACCCGGGCACGCACCGCCACGGTGTCCGCCTTGCGCGACAGCGTGAGCACCAGCGAGGTGCCGTTGTCCAGCACCAGGTCCATCTCGTGGGAGTGGCCGTCGTCGGGCGCGGTCGCGTCCGTCAGGGCCTGCTCCACGAACTCCACGGTGATGCCGTGGTCCGCGCAGAAGCGGCGCAGCGCGGGGTTCACGGCCGCGACGCGCAGGGCCGCGTCACAGAGGGCCGCGGGCTCGTCGAGCGCGTCGAAGAAGGCCTGGAAGGCGTCGGGGGCCGGAGTTCCGGGCGGACGCACGGCGCGGACCTCACTCTTCATGGGAGCTGGCCTTGTCGAGGTCGAGGATCTGCTGCGCCCCCACGTACGACTTCACCTCGTAGCGGGTGATCTTCCCGATCTTCCGGACGATCTCCGCCATGCGCTCGGCCTCGCGGTAGATGATGTCCACCGGCCTCCAAGCGAAGTCGTCCTCCTTGAGCTTGCGCTTGAGCAGCTCCGCGTAGCCCATCACGGACGTGAGGGGCTGGTTGAGCTCATGGGCCGCGGTGCCAGCGAGCGCGACGATGACGGCGCTCTTCTCACTCTCCTCCAGCCGGTTCTCCACGTCCGACAGCTTGCGCTCCAGCTGCATCCGGTCCCGGAGGTCGGTGAAGATGCCCACGCTGAAGGACTCGCGGCCGCCCTCGTAGACGATGGAGGCCGTCATGTTGACGGGCACGCGTTCGCCGGAGCGGTGCACCAGCTCCTCGCGGATGAGCGACAGCCGGCCGCGCCCTCCCAGCTCCGGGCCGCGCAGCTGCGCCATCACGCGCTGGGCGACACCGGGCGGGTAGAGCTCCAGGACGGTGAGCTTCTCCTGGGCCTCCGCGGCGGAGTAGCCGCACATGGCCTCCGCGCCCTTGTTGAAGAGGATGATGCGCCCCTTCAGGTCCGCGGCGATGATGGCGTCCACCGACGAGTCGATGAGCCGCTCCAGGAAGTCCTTCGTGTTGCGCAGCTCGTCCTCCAGCTTGCGCGCGTGCGTGACGTCGCGGAACGACAGGATGGTGGCCGCGTCCTCGTCGCGCAGCGGCGCCGCGGACATGGACAGCGTGAGGCACCGGCCCGCGGGCGTGCGCACCTCCACGTCCACGCCCGAGCGCGCCTCGCCTCGCGACGCGGACGTCACCAGCTCCATCAGCACGTTTTCGTCCAGCGGCTGGGTGATTTGATGCAGGTGCTTGCCGCGCGCCTCGTTGGCGGGCGTGTCCAGCATCTGCGCGCCGGAGGGGTTGAGCGACAGCACCCCGGCCTTGTCGTCGAGGATGGCCACGCCCTCGCTCACGTGCGCGAAGAAGAGCTGGTAGGGCTTGAAGGACGCCGCCTTCTCCTCCGCCGCCAGCCGCGCCGTCTGCACCGACTGGAGCACCGAAGCGCTGCGCAGGGCCACGGCGGTGGCGTGCGCCACCGTGGTGAGGAAGTCGATTTCGCGCGCGCTGAAGGCGCGCCGACGTCCGGCCGCGCGCAAGAGCAGCACACCCCGCACCTCGCCCCGGATGGGCAGGGGCAGCGCGGCGATGGCGTGGATGCCTCGGGCGGCGACGGCCCGGCGCTCCAGGTCTCCCAGGAGCGGGTGCGTGGCCGCCTCCTGCATCACCACCGGCTTGCCGGTGCGCACGACCTCGCGGATTTCGGGGTAGCGCGCCAGGTCGATGCGCAGGTCCTTGAGGCCCGGGTCGTCGCTGGCGGCGACGATGATGCCCTCGTCCGCGCCGCCGCCCAGCATCACCAGCGTGGCGCGCGCGATGTCCAGCTGTTCAGCGAGCCGGCGCGTCACGCCGTGCAGGAGCGCCTCCACGTCGGAGCTCTCCGCGTAGTCGGCGGTGAGTTCCAGGAGGAGCGCCAGGTCCGTCTGGCTGCGGGCCTGCTCCTCGCGCTCGCGGTGGCGCTCGGCGGCGCGCTGCAGGCGCCAGGTGAGTTCGTGCGGCAGCCCCTGGTGGGTGAGGATGTCCGTGGGGCGCAGCGTGTCCACGGCGGCGAAGCCGCGCGGATCCGGCGACACCAGCGCGAGGAGCGTCAGGTGCGGACCGTTGAGGGACGTGAGCAGCTCCACCACCGCGGGGCCGCAACCGGGCGCGGTGAGGTCCACCAACGCCAGGGCGGCATCATCCGGGTTGTCCACCACACGCAGCCCCGCGCGCTCGGCGGCGGCGTTCAGGGGCTCGCGGGCGACCGAGACCGGTGGGACGAGGACGATGCCGAAGGCGGGTTCCGACGGGGCCGGCACGGGGGGCGGAAGACTCCGGAGCGAGGGGGCACGGAGTCTACACCGCCCCTGGCGTCAGGGGCAGCCTGACTCGAAGGCGCCCTGGTCCGGCGCCACGCCACAGAACGGAAGGCCCAGGGACAGGCCGGCCTCGCGCGCGGCGGACCCGGTGGCCAGGTGGTAGTCGTCCGCGCCGGTGTCGACGAAGCCCGGGGCGCGCTCCTGGGAGCGCTTGTCCAGGCCGGCCTTCGAGCGCCAGTCCGCCAGCCCCACCGCGGCGTTGTCCAGGCGGAACGACACCGCGCTCCCGCCCAGGAAGTACAGGTTGCCGTCCACCACCGCGTTGCCACGGCCCGGACCGCCGCGCGCGGCGATGCCACAGCCGGCGAAGATGTTGTTGCGCACGTCCAGGCCCTGGTTCCCGCCGGACGCGCCGTCCCCGAAGATGAGGCACGCGCCGCTCAGGTTCCACACGGTGTTCTGCTGCACCTTCACGTCCACGGAGGCGTCCACGCGGATGCCGGTGCCCTCCTCGCCTTCGGACGCGCCCAGGCCGTCGTGGATGACGTTGCGGCGGATGCGGACGCGGGTGGGCGGCGCGCCCTCGCGGTAGCCGCCAATCTGGATGGCGCGCGCGTTGGCGTAGAAGACGTTGTCCTCCAGCGTGATGTCGGAGGGGGACAGGTGGACGATGACGCCCTCGCCCGCGGAGGAGGACACGCTGCGGTGGTTGTAGATGGTGTTGCCGCGCACGGTGACGTGGGTGCACGTCTTGATGTCCACGCCGTTCTCCCGGTTGTCGTGGAGCTGGTTGCCCTCCACGAGCAGGTTGTCGAACGGCGTGCCCGGCGACGTGGCGCCACCCTCCGGCCCCAGGCACTGCACGCCGTCGCCGGAGTTGTGGTGGATGTCATTGCCGCGCACCACCACGTTGCTCGCGGAGGTCTGCACCGTGACGCCGTGGCTGTCCACGTCGCCCTGGTCGAAGTTGTAGATTTCGTTGTCCGCGATGAGGACGTCGTGCGCGTGGTCCGTCACGTAGACCCCCGAGCCCTCGGTGCCGTTCTTCACGATGCTGCCCTTGAGCACGCCGTGGTGCGCGCCCGCGCCGCGCCACATCACCGCGAAGGTCCGCTCGCCGCCCAGGTCCACCGTGAGCCCCTCGATGTTCCAGTACGCGCCGCTGACGTCCACCAGGGCCGTGGCGCCAATGGAGCCGCCCTTGAGGATGGCCGTGGCGCCCGGCGCGGCCCGGAGCGTGAGCGGCTTCGCGGCCGTGCCCTGCTTCTCCACGAGTTGCACGCGCTCGCGCCAGGTGCCGGACATGAGGAACACCGCCTCCCCGGGCTTCACCTGCGACAGGGCGCGCGCCACCGTGCGCAGGGGCAGGGCCTGCGTGCCGGCCGCGGCGTCATTGCCCGTGGGCGACACCCAGAGCACGCGCGAGTACTGCGCCTCGGGCGGCGGTGGCTCCGGAGGCGGTGGATCCGTGGGCGGCGGTGGATCCGTGGGCAGTGAAGGCTTTGTCGGCCCCGGGCGCGCGACGCCGACGGGCGCGGGTTCGACCTTGCCGGTACAGCCGACAAGGCCCGCGAACAGCCCGGCGGAACAGACGATGGTCGTCAGGGGCAGGCGGAAGCGCATGCGGACTCCTCGTGGGTTCACGGCGCGGGAGGGCGCTCGCGGGTCGGCCGGCAACGGGAAGAGGCGCGTCGTGCATTCCGGAGAGGGAACGGACGCCACAGCCACCTGGCTGCTGGCCAGTCAGACAGGGAACGTGAATCCGCGCGGTTGGGCGTGGCTCCAGGGACCCGCGAATGTGGCGCGAGGTGGGCACCGCGCGCAGGACAGGCTGCATCCACCGTCAGGAACGACTCCCCGGTCCCCCGTTCCCGAGGGACGACAAGGTCAGCCGTCTCCCCGGAAACGACCACTGAACGGAAGTACCTGTCCGGACGCGAACCGCGAAAGCGTCAGGGGGCGATGGACGACGGGGCGCCGCCGAGCAGCGCATCCAATTCGCCACACTCCTCCAGCGCATACAGGTCGTCGCACCCGCCGACATGCCGGCCCGCGATGAAGATCTGCGGCACGGTGTGGCGACCGCAGCGCTCCTTCATCTCCTCGTGGCGCTGCTCATCATGGGCGACGTCGAACTTCTGGAACGCGCAGCCCTTCTCCTCGAGCAGGGCCATGGCCTGGCGGGAGTAGGGGCACATCGGCTTCATGTAGACGATGACGTCGGGCATTCACGACCTCCTGCGTCGAAGGATGGGGACGGCCCCCCGCCCCTGCCACCCAGGGAGACAGTGTCCGCTCGCCTGCCCGCCTGCTCTGGCCCGGAAGAGCCTGCGCCCGATGCGGACCGTTGCCCAATCACAAACATCGCCCGGGTGGCGGGTGTGCGGCGTGGCGCGCTGAGACGGTTCAGGCCGTGGGGTGGGCGATGTGGAGCACGTCCCGGCCGGACGATGCGTTCCGCAACCACCCCACGCGCAGGATGGCGCCCAGCACCGTCATCGCGGTGAACGTCCACCAGGGGGCGTTGGACTCGACATGCCCGGTGTCGCGGCCGCCATCGAGCACCGAGCTGACTGTGTCGAACAGCTCCAGGTCCAGCTTGATGACGAAGTCGATGGTCAGCAGCACCGGCCCGATGAAGGCGACCGCCACGCAGGTCCACATCAGGAGGTCTCGGAAGCCCTGCAGCCTTCCCTGACGCGGCGACGATCCTGAAGTCAGGACGTCGTGGGCGTCGCGGGCACTCCGCCGCAGCCACCACACCAGGGGAGGAGCCACGAAGCATCCGACGATGAGCAGGAGCAGGGGGCCGTCGAACATCGAAGGCGGTGGCGGACAATACATGGTGAACTGCATGGAGAAGCCCTCCCCTCCCCGCAGCCTACACCCGCTCAGGCCGCGCGTGCGGGAGGCGCCTCGGAGGCGGGGGCCGCGAGGTTCACCGGCTCACCGTCCTCGCCCAGCACCACCGGGGCGATGCCCAGCTTTCGCTCCACGAAGGCGTGGCCCAGGTAGATGAGCGGCGTCAGCCCCACCGCGACCAGCAGCTTCACGACGTAGGACGTGAGGATGATCTGGATGATGACCTTCTGGGGCAGCACCCCCGTCCACGCGATGTACTGCACCACCACCGTGTCGATGAGCTGCGACACCACCGTGGAGCCCGTGGCGCGCAGCCACAGCATCCGGTTGTGCGTCGCGCGCTTGAGCCCGTTGAAGACCGCGATGTCCGCGAACTGGCCCACCAGGTACGCCACCATCGACGCCATCAAGATGCGCTGCGAGCCGGCGAACACGTTGTCGAACGACCGCGCCACCGTCCCCGGGTAGTCCGCCGCCTGCGTCATCGGCGCCCAGGGGACCCGCACCGCCACGGTGATGGCCGCGAACGCGAAGACGGCCATGCAGAAGCCCACCCACGTGACGAAGCGCGCGACCTTCTTGCCGTAGAACTCGTTGAGGATGTCCGTGAGCAGGAACGTCACCGGGAACAGCAACATCCCCGCCGACATCACCGGGGCCATCAGCCCCAGGTTCACCTCGAACAGCTTCACGCCGATGATGTCGCCCACCACCAGCGAGGTGACGAACACCGCCGCGAGTACGACGAAGAGCTGAATCCGCCTGTCCAGGTTCATCCGACGTGTCCTTCGCGAGCCCGCGCCATCGCGCCCCCGAGCTAACCACACCCCCGGCGCATCGTCGCCTGGCCGCCCCCTCCCGGGGCGCCCGGCCCGCGCCTATTCGGCCGGGTAGTACTGCGCCCCCAGCGCGGGCGGCGCCATTCTTTCCGCCACGTCCGTGGCCGCTTCGCGCGGCCGATACACGCCCAGCACCGTCTGCTCCGTCGCCGTGGGGTTGTCGTAGCGGTGCGCGAGCCCACGTGAGCCGTGGAACGCCATGCCCCGCCCCACCGGCTGGCCCTGGAGCAGCAGCCCCGTGCCCAGCACCAGTTCGCTCTCCTCCCGGTTCTCATCCACGCGCGGAGGGATGACGCCCCCGGGCTTCACCCTCAGCCGGTACACGCCGTAGGTCGCGCCCTCGTGGATGACGTCCACGCAGCCGAAGGGCGTCTCTTCCGTCGCGTAGACCATCGCGTCCCCAGCGCGGTGCACCTGGAGCGAGGGGATGGCCAGCCCGCCCAGCGCCTCCGGCTTGGTGACGCGCACCGTGGCGGCCTGCACCCGCGCCTGCAGGCTGGCATCCGTGGGCGGCGCCAACAGGTAGCGACACACCGCCTCCGCCGCGGACTCCAGCAGCTCGAAGCGGCACGCATCCAGGAGGAAGCGCAGCTCCCCGGCCAGCCGCCCGTAGTGCACGGTGTTCGCCAGCTTCCCGCCCACCGCCGCCTGCCGGGTGTCCAGGAAGAGGGCCACGTCCAGGCGCAGCGGCTGGGGCGTGACGCGCTCGCGGTTGTAGATGCCCACGATGCAGTCCGCCGTGAGCCCTCGAAGCTGGATCACATCCAGCGGACGGCCCTGCGCGTCGTTGACGAGCGGGTGGATCAACGCGGCGTCATGGCTCACAGCTGGGCACTCCTTCCACCATCCACGGCGATGACCTGCCCGGTGACATACGGCGCCTCGCGCGCGAGGAAGACGACCGTGCGGGCGATGTCCTCCACGCTGCCCTCGCGGCGCATCGGAATCTGCTGGCGCTGGGCTTCGCGCGTCGCTTCGTCGAAGTCGTCCGGGAAGGCCGCCACGCCGGGGGAGACAGCGTTGACGCGCACGTGCGGCGCCAGCTCCACCGCCAGCGCGCGCGTCAGCATCACCAGCCCCGCCTTGCTCACGGAGTAGTGCGCGTAGTGGCTCACGGCCCGCTCGCCGCCGATGTCGGTGATGTGCACCACCACCGGATCCTTCCCCGCGCGCAGCGACGGCAAGAGCGCCTGGGTCAGGAAGAAGGGCGCGTCCAGGTTCACCGCCTGCATCCGGCGGTACGCGGCCCGCGTGACGGCGGCGAAGTCCGTCCGCTCGTAGAGGCCCGCGTTGTGGACGACCACGTCCAGCGCGGGATGCGCCTGCCGCACCTTCGCGCCCAGCGCGTCCACGGCGTCCGGGTCGGAGAGGTCCGCGCTGTACAGCGTGACGTCGCGGCCCAGCGCTCGCAGCTCGTCCGCCAGCGCCTCCAGCGGGCCGACGGAGCGGTTCGCGTGCAGCGCCAGGTCATAGCCGGCGTGGCCCAGCGCGCGAGCCACCGCGCCTCCGATGCGCACACCCGCGCCCGTGATGAATGCGGTCCCCATATGCGGTCCCTGCCTAACAGGCCCGCACCGGAAAGGCACCCGGCGCCTTCACGCACGAAACACCACGGGGCGGCACCTGGAGAACCCCTTCTCCAGGCACCGCCCCGCGTGTCCCCTGCTGTGTCGTCCCCTGCTGCGTCGTCCCCTGCTCGAATCCTGGCGCTTCGATTACGGGTAGTAGGCCACCGTCATCCAGCGGCGCCCGCTGTACGGGATCCACACCCACTCCGTCACCGCCTGGTAGCCGCCCGCGATGTAGCGCTGGTCGTAGTAGCCCGGCGTGCAGCGCACGTGGCGGCCACGGCGGCCACGGGAGACGCACTGCTCGGGGACCCAGACCTGCTCGTAGCGCGCCGGCACCCAGTGCTCCACCGTCTGCAGCTCGTAGCGGCCGCGCGAATCCACCGGGCGCGGCATCGGGCGGGCGTTGCAGTTCGGGCCGCGGCAGCCCATGAAGCGGCGGGTCCGCTCGTCGTCATCGTGGTAGCGGAACGCCTGGGACTGCTGGGGCGCTTCCCAACCACCCCGGCTGCCGCGACCCCACCGTGCATCCGCTTCGGTCGGGCCGCGCGAATCCGCCGCGAACGCCGTGGAGGAACCGAGCAGCAGTGCACCGAAGGCCAGGGTCGAGAGCGCGAACTTGAAAGCCATGTCTTCCATCCTCCGTTGTGTTGCTTGTCCTGACTGACGGGCCCCCCGCCGGAACATTCAAAGCCGGTCGGGCCCTCCGGGTGGCGCGAGCAGGGGGATGTGGGTACATCTGGGCCCATGTTCCACCGCGATGGCCCCACCCTCCGGGAGCTGGCCCGGCAGGCCCTCACCTCCGTCGAGCAGGGGTATGACCTGCTCGCGCCCAAGTTCGAGCACACCCCGTTCCGCACGCCGGATCCGCTGCTCAAGGCCGCGTTCGCCCAGGTGGGCCCACCCGGAAGCGTGGGGGCCGCGCTGGACGTGTGCTGCGGCACCGGCGCCGCGATGCGCGTCATGCGCCCGCTGTGTCGCGACCGCGTCGTCGGGTTCGACCTGAGCCAGGGGATGCTGGACGAAGCGCGGCGGCGGTTGGGGGACGCGTCCGGCACGGCGGCGCTGGAGTTCGTGCGGGGCGACGCGCTGGCGCTGCCCTTCACGGCGGAGTTCGACCTGGTCACCAGCTTCGGCGCCTTCGGTCACATCCTGGAGGAGGACGAGCCGCGCCTCGTGCAGGGCATCGCTCGCGCGCTGAAGCCCGGAGGGCGCTTCGTCTTCGTCACCGGCCAGCCGCCGTCCGCGCTGAACCCCGGCTACTGGGTGGCGAAGGGCTTCAACGCGGCCATGCGCGTGCGCAACGCGCTCTGGAAGCCGCCGTTCGTCATGTACTACCTGACGTTCCTCGTGCCCCGCGCCCGCGCCCTGCTGGAGGCGGAAGGGTTCGACGTGGAGGTGCGCGAGGGCGGCATGCCGGAGCCCTTCGGTGGCCTCGTCACCGTCATCGCCACGAAGCGCTGAGCACCGCTCACGGGCCGGGCGCGGCCGCTTCGGACTCTCCGTACTCCACCGCGAGCAGCTCGTACTCCACGGGCCCCCTGGGACGCTCCACCTGGACGACCTCTCCGGGCTGCTTGCCCAGCAGCGCGCGTGCGAGCGGGGACTCCACGCTCAAGCGCCCCGCCTTCACGTCCGCCTCGTCCGGCCCGACGATGCGGTAGCGCATGTGCTCGCCCTCCTCGTCCTCCAGCACCACCCACGCGCCGAAGAAGACGCGTCCCGCACGCGATGGATCCGGCTCCACCACCCGCACCTCCTCCAGGATGGAGGAGAGCTCGCGGGCCCGGCGCTCCCGTTCGCGCTTGCGCACGCCCGCCTCCAGCTCCGGCCAGTCACCGGCGCGCGGATCCGGCCCCTGCAACGACAGCCACTCCTCCTGGAGCGCACGGTGGCCCTCCGGCGTGATGTAGCGCTGCTCCGCCGACGCCGACCGGGTGCGCGCGGGGGTCAGCCCCTCGTCGCCCCCTCCGTCTTCCTTCGTGAACGCCTTGGACATGGGCCGCTCCCTCCTCCCAGGAGATTTCTCAACGTTTCCCGGGATTTGCATGAGGGGCACGCCCCCCTGCTCGCTTTCCATTGGCGCAATTTTATTGCGGCGACGGAATCTGTCACACTGAGGACATGCACCTTCCCCGAGCCGTGCCGCGCTTCGAGCATCGCCTGGCCGTCCGTCTGCGCGGCATGCTGCCGGTGTACACGCGAGACGTGTCCCAGAGCGGATTCTGCGCGGACATGCTCCAGCCGATGAAGGCGGGGGACGTGCTGGAGGGGGCCCTGCTCCTGGGGGACGAGGAGATTCCCTTCCAGGGCGAGGTCATGTGGGTCCGCCGCTCCGCCGGGGAGCGCACGCGGGGACGCTACGGCGTGCGCTTCGTCACCATCGGCGAGGACTTCCAGCGGCTGCTGGTCGCGTACCGGCGCCTGCAGGGCAAGCGCCTGGTGCGCTGGTTCACCTGAGACGGGGCGACTTCAGACGCCCGCGTCGGTGGCCATCGGGACGGCGGTCTCGCTGGGGGCGCCGGGAGACGCGGGCGTCTCCAGCGTCGTCTCCGACGGGGTGCTGGGGGTGGTGATG
>NZ_RAWG01000299.1 GCF_003611735.1 Corallococcus sicarius
GTGGGGTGGGGTGGGCGGCGGCGCTTCCCGACACGACGACGGTGCTGAGCCTCTACGAGCTGCCGGTGTCTTCCTACTACGAGCACACCGCCCAGGTCGGGGTCGGCTACCGCAACCATCTGCCCGGTCTGGCGCACTGGGGCTTCCAGGTGACGGGCGGGCCCACCTTCTACGGCGCCCACTTCGCCACCCTCCTGCCTCCCGACCGGCGCGTCGCCGGCACCATCCAGGGCCGCGTCCAGGTGGGCTACCAGCTCGGCGACGTGGGCCTGGGCGTCGCCCTGGGCTACGCGGAGCCGTTCGGCCTCAAGAAGCGCAGTTACGCACGTGACTTCGTGGGTGGCGTGAACCTCGGATTTTTCGCGGATTGGCGGTAAAGGCGAGGTACACTCCGGGAGTGAGAGCGGAACGGCCACCCGGTGTGGGCGCCCGTGCGCCGCGCCCCCCCGTCATGGCCGAGCTGCTCAGTGCCCACGTCACGCGCTACCTGCGCAACCGCGAAGAGTTCGAGCGCGGCCTCCCCCCCGCCATCCTCCTGTTCATGCCCGCGCTGGGCTCCGTCGCCCCGGCGGAACGGGAGGACTACCCGCTGCGCACCGTGACGAACGCCGGGCCTGCCACGCTCGGCCAGGACGAACCCGTCGTCTTTCCGCTCCTCAAGTCCCAGGGCAACGCCTTCGGCCGGGGCATCACCGTCGGGCGCACCGGCAACAATGACGTCGTGCTGGACGACGGCAGTGTGTCCCGATTTCACGCGTGGTTTTCGCGAGACGCGGGAGAAGCGGGGTTCCTGCTGACGGATGCGGGCTCGAAGAACGGCTCGTACGTGGCGGGAGGGCGCCTGCTGGCGCGCAAACCGGAGCCGCTGGGGGACGGGATGCGGGTGCGCTTCGGCCAGGTGGAGGTCACCTTCTACACGGCAGGCGGTTTCGCGCGCCTGCTGGCGGTGCGGCTGCAGTCCTGAAGCCTTGCCACGTCTTCGGCGGCCTGCGTAACGTGCGGAGTCACCCTCGGCATGGATGGGAGCGTTCGCGGTGGCCTTGACCACAGAAGCCTTCGGGCTGACCGATGTAGGCCGGAAACGGCAGCACAACGAAGACGCGATGATGGTGGACGCGTCGCTCGGCCTGTTCATGGTCGCCGATGGCATGGGCGGTCACGCCGCGGGTGAAGTCGCGAGTGCGCGGGCCACGGAGGTGGTCAAGCAGCACATCGCGGCCAACCGTCACCTGCTCAAGGACCTGGCCAACAACCCCACGGCGGACAGCCGCTCGGCGGCGGCGGCGCTCGTGGAGGTGGCCGTGCAGCGCGCGTGCGCGGACATCTACCGCGCGGCGATGACGGACGCCGCCAAGCGCGGCATGGGCACGACGTTCGTGTGCCTGGCGGTGGGCGGCAACAAGGGCGTCATCGGGCACGTGGGCGACAGCCGCGTGTACCTGGTGCGCCACAGCCAGTGTCACCGGCTGACCGAGGACCACACGCTCGTCGCCGCGCAGCTGAAGGCCGGCACCATCACCAAGGAGCAGGCGGCCACGTCGCAGTACCGCAACGTCATCACCCGCGCGGTGGGCATCCAGGAGTCGGTCCAGGTCGACACGCTCATCGTGGACCTGATGCCCGGCGACGTGTTCCTGCTCTGCTCCGACGGCCTCCACGGCTACATGGAGGACGAGGAGATCTTGCCGCTGGTGGCGGGGCTCCAGCCCGGCGACCTGCCGCGCAAGCTGGTGGACATCGCCAACGAGCGCGGCGGCAAGGACAACATCACCGCGGTGGTGGTGAAGATCGCCGGCGACAGCGCCGCGCTGGCCAGCGAGGAGACGAGCGAGGCGCAGTCGCGCATGGAGGCGCTGCGGAAGATCCCGCTCTTCCGCCACCTCACGTACAAGGAGCAGACGGCGGTGTTGTCCATCGCCACCACGCGAACCTACCCGGCGGGTCGGGAGATCGTCGTGGAGGGGCAGCCGGGCGAGGAGCTCTTCGTCGTCATCCGGGGCCGGGTGGCCATCGAGAAGAACGGCGTGGAGATCGCGGAGCTGCGCTCGGGCGGGCACTTCGGTGAGATGGGCCTCATCGACAACGCGCCCCGGTCGGCGACGGTGCGCGCGACGGAGCCCACGCGGACGATGGTGATTGCCCGCTCGGACCTGATGGGGCTGATGAAGCGCGAGGCCATCCTCGCGGTGAAGATGCTCTGGAGCTTCGTGCAGGTGCTGAGCGACCGGCTGCGCGCCACCAACTCCGAATTGAGCGAAGCGCGGCAGGAGCTGGCCGTGGCGCAGGCCATCCAGCCGTTCGCGGAAGACTGACGCGGGAACGCTTCCGGGCCGTGGGACGTCCTGGACAGGACGCTCCGGAATTTCCCGGGGCAAACCGCCGTTGGGGGGGGCCGGCCGCGGGGTAGTTTCCGGCCGCGTACGCATGCGCAAATGGGTCTTCATCGGGTTGGCCGCCGCGCTGGTGGTCCTCGCCGCCGTCGTGTGGGGCCCCCGGTGGGGGACGCCCGCCGCGCGCCCCGTGTCGCCCGTCTCCGCGAGCTCGATGCGCCAGGGGCTGCCGGCCTTCAACGCGGTGACGGTGTCGTCGGGCGCGCAGGAGGGGCTGACGCTCACCGGGCGCGTGCTGGACGGCGGCGGCAAGCCGGTGGCGGACGCGGAGGTGTCGCTCGCGGCCACGGCGGAGCGGACGCTGGCGGACGTCCGGTGCGACGAGTGCGGCCTGGCGCTCCTGGCCTGCACCGCGCATGAGACGGCGCTGCACACGCGGTCCTTCTTCGAGCAGCAGCAGGGCTTCCTCACGCCGCGCGCCACGGTGCGCACGGACGCGCAGGGCAGGTTCCGCTTCGAGCGCCTGGCGGGCGTGTCCTTCTCCGTCTGGGCGCGCGCGGCGGGGCTGGGCGTGGCGCTCAAGGAGCGGGCCGCGCCGGGTGAGGCGGTGGAGCTGTACCTGCCGCCGTTGCGGAGCATCAGCGGCACGGTGGTGGACGACTCCGGCCAGCCGAGGCCCGGGGCGCGCGTGCGCGCGGTGTCGCGCAAGGTGCCGCTGCCCTTCGAGGTGGTGGCGGGCGCGGGCGGTGCGTTCTTGCTCACGGGCCTGGGCGAGGGCCCCTTCTACGTGCTCGCGGACGCGGAGGGCTTCCAGCCCGCGGTGGCGCAGCACGTGGAGGCCAACTCGCAGCCGCTGCGCCTGAAGCTGACGCCGTCGCGCACGCTGGAAGTGCGCGTCACGCGGGACGGCGCTCCCGCCGCGGCGACGGTGCGGCTGAGGGGCGACCACCTGACGCGCGAGGAGCACACGGACGGGCAGGGCGCGCCGGTGCGCTTCAACGGCCTGTACCCGGACGAGGTGGTGGTGACGGCGGAGGCGCCGGGCTTCGGCTCCGCGCCCCAGACGCTCACGCTGTCGCAGCGGGTGACGCAGGTGACGCTGGAGCTGGAGGCGGCGGGCCGGCTGCTCGTCACGGTGGTGGACGAGGACGGCCAGCCGGTGCCGAACCCGCAGCTGCTCCTGCGCACGGTGTCGGGCGACCTCATCCGCCGCGACGCGGTGGCCACCGGGGCGCTCGCGGAGCTGGGGCCGCTGGCGCCGGGCGAGTACGTGCTGGAGGGACAGGCGGAGGGCTTCACCGCGGCGCAGCTCCCCGCGCGCGTGGCGCAGGGAGAGACGGCGCTGGAGCTGGAGCTGGCGCGGGCCACGCTCATTACGGGGCAGGTCATCGACGAGTACGGCCGGCCCGCGTCGAACGTGTCCATCCTGGTGCAGCCCACCGGGGAGGTGACGAACGCGGGCGAGGACGGCCGCTTCGTCGCGCAGGTGCCCATGCCGGGGCTCTACACGCTGCACGCGCACCACTCCGAGTGGGGCGGCGGCAGCGTGCAGGCGACGGCGCCCGCCACGGACGTGACGCTGTCGCTGGAGGCGAAGGCGGGCGCGGACGTGACGGTGTCCAGCGGGGGCCGGCGGGTGGAGGGCGCGGACGTGATGATGTGGGCGGATCCGGAGAACGTCTTCCGCAGCGACCGCCCCTCGGGCCCGGACGGCGTGGTGCCCATGCGCGGGCTGCCGCCGGGCACGTACACGCTGGTGGCGTCGCATCCGGAGTACCTGCAGTCAGGCCCGAAGGCGGTGACGGTGCAGGACGGCACCACACAGCAGGTGGCGGTGGAGCTGGAGCCGGGCGCGCAGCTGACGGGCGACGTGGTGGACGAGGACGGCCAGCCGGTGGTGGGTGCGAACCTGAACGTGCTGCCGCGCATGGCGGCGCCGGTGCAGACGGACTCGAGCGGGCACTTCGAGTTCCGCGCGCTGCGGCCGGAGCGCACGTACACGCTGGAGGCGCACCACGCGAGCTACGAGCCCCTTGAGAGGGTGCAGGGCAAGCCGGGCGGGCCGCCGGTGCAGGTGAAGATGCGCCGGCGCTCGACGTTCCGGGGCCGGGTGATGGACGACAGCGGCCAGCCGGTGCGCCGCTTCCGCGTGGACGAGCACGATGTGAACAGCCCGGACGGGCGCTTCGAGCTGCCGCTGTCCAGCGCGGGGGAGCGGCTCATCGTCGCGGTGGAGGCGCCGGGCTACGAGCCCCAGGTGGTGGACCGGCCGTCGAAGACGCCGGACATGGGCGATGTCGTGCTGACGAAGGCGCCGTCGGTGACGGGCCAGGTGCGGGACGCATCGGGCGGCGCGGTGGCGGACGCGGTGGTGACGTGTGACGTGTGTGACGGGTCGGTGCTGTCGGGGCCGGACGGCAACTTCACGCTGGTGAGTCCGCCCTTCGTGCCGCGCTTCACGGTGTCCGCGCGCAAGGGCAAGGTGAGCGGCACGCAGGAGGTGCAGCGCGGGAGCACGGCGCCGGTGCAGCTCACGCTCAAGCCCGCGACGCACCTGACGGGCCGGGTGTTCCTGTCGGACGGGCGGCCCGCGGCGGGCTCGCAGGTGGAGGGGCTCAACGCGGACCGCAGCGAGTCCGTGTCGCTCATCACCGGGGCGGACGGCCGCTACAGCGCGGACCTGTCGCCGGGCAGCTACCGCTTCATGGTGGCGGGCGGGCGCGGGGGCTCGGGAGATCCGGCGGTGGTGGTGCAGGTGTCGGGCACGGACATGACGCTGGACCTGGGGCCGGTGCCGGGCACGGGCTCGCTCACGGTGCTGCTCCAGCCGGAGCGGGGCAAGGCGCTGTGGATCGTCCCGGGCGAGGTGGGGCAGGTGGGCAACCCGCCCGTGGAGCTGCTGCGCTCGCGCTACGCGCAGCTCGTGTACCAACCGATGTCGGAGCGGGTGGTGGTGCAGGGCCTGACGCCGGGCCGGTACACGCTGGTGTGGGGCTTCTTCCACATGGAGATGCCGGGGGCGGGCCCCCTGGTGCGCACGGTGGAAGTGCCCTCCCAGGGCGAGGTGTCCCTGAAGTAGTCGTATTGCGACCGGGCCCCCTGGCGCGTAATGAAGCCGCATGGACGCATCGGCATTGAAGGGCCGCCGGGTCATCGTCGGCGTGGGCGGCGGCATCGCGGCGTACAAGGCCTGTGAGCTGGTGCGGGAGCTGGGGCGAGCGGGCGCGGAGGTGCGGGTGGCCATGACGGAGGCCGCGCGCCAGTTCGTCACCCCGCTCACCTTCCAGGCGCTGTGCGGGCACCCCGTCCTCACGGACTACTTCGACCCGGCGCAGGAGGGGAACTTCGGCCACCTGGACCTCGCGCGCTGGGGGGATGCCTTCGTGGTGGCGCCCGCGACGGCGGACCTGCTGGCGAAGATTCGCGCGGGCTTTGGCGGGGACGCGGTGACGACGTCGCTCTTGGCCTTCAAGGGCCCGGTGGTGCTGGCGCCCGCGATGAACGTGGCGATGTGGGAGAACGCCCGGACGCAGGAGAACGTGGCGTCGCTGCTGGCGGATCCGCGCTTCACGGGCGTGGGCCCGGGGGCGGGGATGCTGGCGTGTGGCGACGTGGGCTCCGGGCGACTGGCGGACGTGGGCGCCATCGTCTCCGCGGTGGCCGCTCGCCTGGGCGGCGGGCCGTTGCAGGGCAAGAGGGTGCTGGTGACGGCGGGCCCCACGCGCGAGTTCCTGGATCCGGTGCGGTTCATCTCCAACCCGTCCACGGGGAAGATGGGGATGGCGCTGGCGCACGAGGCGCGAGCGCTGGGCGCGACGGTGACGGTGGTGCTGGGGCCGGTGGGCCCGGTGGACCGCACGGGCCTGGAGGTGGTGGACGTGGTGAGCGCGGAGGACATGGCGCGCGAGGTGTTGTCGCGGGTGGAGTCCGTGGATGCGTTCATCGCCACGGCGGCGGTGAGTGACTGGCGTCCGGAGGTGCGGGCGCCGCAGAAGGTGAAGAAGGGTGAAGGCCCGGAGTCCCTGCGCATGGTGCGCACGCCGGACGTGCTGCTGGAGGCGTCGCGCAAGGTGGCGGGGAGGGCGAAGCGCCCGGTGCTGGTGGGCTTCGCGGCGGAGACGGAGCGGGTGGTGGAGCACGCGCGCGAGAAGCTGGAGCGCAAGGGGCTGGACGCCATCGTCGCCAACGACGTCACCGCGGCGGGCGCGGGCTTCGGCACGGAGACGAACCGGGTGACGGTCATCTCCCGCACCGGGCCGGACCGCGTGCTGGAGGGCACCAAGCGCGCGGTGGCGGGGGAAATCCTCTCGCTGCTGCTCGTGTCACCGCGCGGGTGACGGGTGGGGCTTGGGCGTCATCAGCCGCTGCTCAAGGGATGAGCTTGCGGCGGCGGAAGTCCGCGAAGACGTCGCGGAACATCGCCTCCGTTTCGATGTGCTCGTGGAAGCCGAAGCGGCGGGCCTTGGACCCGTCCGCGACGAAGTCGTAGCCCGTGGACAACACGCCCTGCGCGAAGGGCCACGCCGACACGTCCTGGTAGGAGTTCTTCGCGAGCCCGTGCTTCCGCACCATCGCGTCCCAGCGCGGCCCCTTGTCCGCCATCACGTCCACCAGCGACAGGGGCAGGGGAGGGGCCACCTCCAGGTCGAACATGCGCGCGAGTTTCGGCCACATCTCGCTCCACCGGAACTGGTCGCCGTTGTTGATGTTGAAGGCCTGGTTGGCGCACTTCGGCTCCGTCGCCGCCCACACGGTGGCGCGCGCCAGCAGCCCGGCATCCGTCACCTCCAGCAGGATGTCGTACGCCGTCGGCGTCCCCGGGAAGCGCAGCGGGATGCCCAGGTCCTTCGACATCGCCGCGTACACCGCGATGGCCAGCGTCAGGTTCATCGGGTTGCCCAGCGCGTAGCCCACGACGATGGACGGACGGATGGCGGACCACGTCCACGCCTTGCCCTGCTGCCGCTGCTCCAGGAAGTCCTGCTGCTCCACGTTGAACTCGGGCGGCATGTGGGCCGCGTCCGTCTCACGGGCCGGCGTCTTGAACGGGCCCAGGTGCGCGCCGTAGACCTTGTAGCCCTGCATCAGGCTCACGTGCTTCAGCCCCTTCGCGATGGGCTCCACCGCCTCCACCACGTTGACCAGCATGGCCAGGTTGGGCGCCACCATCGCCACTGGCGTCGGCCGGTCCTGGAACGCGGTGTAGAAGATGTGCGTCACCTGCGTGAGGCCGCCAAGCTTCTTCCGGCAGTCTTCTGCATCGAGCAGGTCCACCGACACGTAGCGCACCCGGTCGCGGGGCTCGCCACCGCGCCGCGACAGGCCAATCACTTCCCAGCCCTCCAGCGTCTCCAGGTGGGCGATGAGGTTGAGCCCGATGATTCCATGGGCCCCGACGACCAGGGCCACGTTCTTGTGCGCGTTCATGCTGTCCTCCCGGGATGGCGTATGGCCACCACCATGGACGCGCTCCGGTGCGTGGAGTAGAGCGGCCGGGAGCACAGCACCTGTGAGTTCAATTCCATGGCGCGTCTGGACATCAACCGCTCCGGGGAGATGGAAGTCTTCGTCCGGGTCGTCGAACTGGGAGGCTTCTCCGCCGCGGCCCGCGCGTTCCGGATGACGCCGTCCGCGGTGAGCAAGCTCGTCGCTCGCCTGGAGGACCGCCTGGGCGCGCGGCTCGTGCACCGCAACACGCGCGGCCTCCAGCTCACCTCCGAGGGCTGCGTCTTCTACGAGCGCAGCGTCCGCCTGCTCGCGGACCTGGAGGAGGCCGAGCGCGGCGTCACCACCAGCGAGACGCCCTCCGGCCGCGTGCGCATCAACGCCAACGTCCCCTTCGGTACGCACATCCTCCTGCCCCGCGTGCAGGACTTCCTCGCGCTCCACCCGGCCATCACCCTGGACATCACGCTCACGGACCAGGTGGTGGACCTGCTGGAGGCGCGCACGGACGTGGCCATCCGCGCCGGCCCCCTCAAGCCCTCCAACCTCATCGCGCGCAAGCTGGGGGAGACCCGCTACGCCATCGTCGGCTCACCGGCCTACCTCCAGCGCATGGGGACGCCCAGGAAGGTCGCGGACCTGGAGCGGCACAACCGCCTGGGCTTCAGCTACGTGCGCGCCGTCCAGCACTGGCCCTTCGTGGAGCGCGGGGCCACCGTCTCCGTGCCCTGTGTCGGCAACGTGCAGGCCAGTGATGGCGAAGCGCTGCGGCACCTGGTGCTCGGGGGCGTTGGCCTCGCGCGGCTCGCGGGCTTCCAGGTGCGCGAGGACCTGAAGGCCGGACGCCTGGTCGCGGTGCTGGAGGACCAGAACTCCGGTGACACCGAGGCCGTGCACGCGGTGTTCCTCGACACCGCCGGCCACCTGCCGGCGCGCGTCCGAGCGTTCCTCGACTACTTCTCCAAAGTGGGGCTTGGCTGACGCGGGAGCACCCGCGCCATCGGTCCCGCCATCGTGTCCGCGCCGTGGATGAACGTATGCTGTTCCACATGCACGGACTCGTGGAAGTCAGGCTCGCCGTCCGGCGCGTTCCAGTCCACGCGGTCCATGCGGAGGATGCGTGACGAGTGCGGCAGCAGCGTCGTGGGGTCCGTCACCAGCTCCAGCTCCACCCGCGCGAACCTCCCGGGCGTGTCGTCCGTCTGTCCCACGGGCTCCCGCACGACATGCAGCCTGGCGCACCGGGGCTCCGGGTCGGCGTCGGAGCAGGGCACGCCCATGTCCAGCCGTTGTCGCTCCTCCGCGGGGACGGCCTGGGTGCTCTTGCGGCCGGAGCCCACGTCCATCGTCATTTCGATGACCTCCAGCTTGCCCGGCTTGAGGCGTGCGCCGTGCCAGCTGCCCACCCACTGGTTCCACTTGTCCCGCGCGTCCCGCTCCAGCCCGGCGGTGAGGCCCGCGGTCACCTGGGCCTTCTTCCGGGGGCTGAGGGGCAGCGCATCCAGGAAGGCCTGGCTCCGGCTGTCCTCCAGCGGATCAATGCCCTGGAAGTCTCCCTGCGCGTCGATGATGGCCGTGGCCAGGGGTTCCACGAAGGCGGGGAACGGGGCCTCGATGATCTCCACGTCGCGGATCACCAGCCGCCGCTGACCCTCTGCATCCACCGGGCCCAGGAGCATCGTGAACCGTCGCTGCGCCTTCTGCCGGCCGCTCCAGTCCGTGCGCACGTCCACCGTGTGGAGCACCCGCATGGACGCCTGCTCGGGCCAGCCGTAGCGCAGCGACACGAGGTCCTTGTCCCGGGCACCTCCCAGCGTGGCGCACCCGGAGGCTCCGGCGGACAGGACGACGACGGCGAGCCACGGACGAAGGAGGGAGGCCATGTCCTGTCACGATAACAATGTCCCGCCGCCCGCGCGGCGCACCGTGGAGCGCGCCTGCGCGAACCCGATACTTCGTCTGCGCCCACGTCAGGCGAGGGCCGGAGTGCCGCGCCGCAGGCCCGCGTACTCCAGCACCGCGAAGGCCGCGACCGCCGCCGCCTGCGCCGCGACGAACAGCATCCCGAGCCCCGTGGGCGTCGTCGGGCCGTGGGTCAGCAGCAGCACGCTGTCCACGACCCACAGCGCGTTGACCGCGACCACGAACCACACCGGCCACGAGGGCAGGGTGGCCCGTGACGCCAGATACCCGAGCAGCAGGGCGAAGGGGATGAGGCCCAGCCCCGCCATGCGCAGCAGTCCCGCCTCCAGTCCCAGCAGGGGGGCCAGGGGACCCGCGGCCGCGGCCATCAACAGGCCCATGGCTCCACTGGCGACCCCGTCCAACAGCAGCGCGCGACGCAGCAGGCTTCCCGACACGTTCTTGGTGCTCATGGCATTCATTCCCTTGCAGGAGGTGGGAGACGACGGGGCACAAGATGCGAGCCGGGCCTGTCGCTGTCGATTACCTCCGAGGGAATGGATGCGATGACGTGGGCCCCCTATCTTCGGGCCATGACGAGCCTTCAGCAGAGCCGTCCCGTGGGAGAGCTGCTGCGCGGCTGGCGTCAGCGGCGCGGCTTGAGCCAGATGGACCTCGCGTTGCGCGCGGAGGTCTCCACCCGCCACGTCAGCTTCCTGGAGACAGGCCGCTCCCATCCCAGCCGGGACATGCTGCTGCACCTGGCGGAGGAACTGGACGTGCCCCTGCGTGAACGCAACGGCCTCCTGGTGGCCGCGGGCTTCGCGCCCGTGTACGCCGAGCGCTCCCTGGACGACCCCGCGCTGCGCGCCACGCGCGAGGCCGTGGAGCTGGTGCTCGCGGGCCATGAGCCCTATCCGGCGCTCGCGGTGGACCGGCACTGGACGCTCGTCACCGCGAACCGCGCGGTGGGCGTGCTCCTCGCGGACCTGGACCCGGCGATGCTCCAGCCGCCCCTCAACGTCCTGCGCCTGAGCCTGCACCCGGCGGGGCTCGCGCCGCGCATCGAGAACCTGCGCCAGTGGCGCGACCATGTCCTGACGCGGTTGGGCCGGCAGGTGGACGTCTCCGCGGACGCCACGCTCGCGGCGCTCCTGGAGGAGCTGCGGGGCTACCCGGTGCCGGAGGAGCGGGCGGCCCCGAAGGAGCGCGACTTCGCGGGCGTCGTGGTGCCGCTGCGCGTGCGCACGTCCCTGGGGCTCTTGTCCCTCTTCAGCACCACCACCGTGTTCGGCACGCCCGTGGACATCACGCTCGCGGAGCTGGCCATCGAGTCATTCTTCCCGGCCGACCCCGACACGGCGGAGGTGCTGCGGCGGGCCGCGTCCGAGCGGTCCCGCCAGGATACGTAAGGGCGCTGGGCGCTACTTCTTCACGCGCACCGTCTGGAGCGCCGTGCCCCAGGACACGAGCTGATCCAGCATCGCGTTGACCGACTTCTCCTTGTGGGGGTCGGGCTTGAAGACGGCGAAGCTCTCGAAGTCGGTGAAGAGCGACAGCTGCACCTGGGCGCGCACGGTAGCCATCTGGAGCTCCGCCGCGATGAGGCGCAGGTGCTCCACCGCGCGCACGCCGCCCGCGCTGCCGTAGGCCACGAAGCCGGCGGCCTTGTTGTTCCACTCGGCGTAGAGGTAATCGAGCGCGTTCTTCAGCGCCCCGGACGTGCTGTGGTTGTACTCGGGCGTGACGAAGACGTACGCGTCATACGCGGCCACCTTCGCGGCCCAGGCCTTCGTGTGCGGCAGGGTGTATTTGCCCATCGAAGGCGGGAAGGGTTCGTCCAGCAGGGGCAGGTTGAAGTCCTGGAGGTCGACGACCTCGTACTCAGCGTCGCTCCGCTTCTTCGCGATGTCGTGGACCCAGCGGGCGACAGCGTCGGCCTTGCGACCCGGCCGGGTGCTTCCCACGACGATGGCCACCTTGATCATGTGCGCTCTGCTCCTGGAAACGGGCTTGGGACGACGGGGACGCCCGACCTTTTCCCGCGCGCGCCTCCGGGGAAAGCAGAAAGGCCGTGGGTCTGTCCTGCACCCGACCCGGGCACGGCCTTGCGCCCGGAAGGTGGCGGTGGGCCCGACCCTGGGCTAAGCGTACGGGCAACTTCTCCGGCTGCTTCCTTGCGCCGGGGCGGGCCCTCCGCTACCGATCCAAAACCGTGAACGACGACACGCTCGATTCCTCGCAGGAGCTGGCCGACGTGCTCCAGGACGTGCGCCGCCACCTCCTCTGGCAGGAGGAGAACGGCGGCCGCGTGCTGCTCGTCGACGCCAAGGTCGCGGCCGAGCTCCAGCAGCAGCGCGCCGCCTCCTCGTCCGTGCGCACGATGATCGCCCGGACCAAGGCCCCCGAGCCGGCCGTCGCTCCCCC
>NZ_RAWG01000029.1 GCF_003611735.1 Corallococcus sicarius
CGCTCGCCCAGCAGAAGGCCGCCGCCGCGAAGGCCGCCGCCGCCCGCCGGAACACGTCCGGTTTCGAATCCACCCCGGCCCCTGGAGCCCGGGGCCCCGCCGCCGCGATGGCCCGCGCCAGCAACGCCGGCACGCTGCTGGGCGCCGCGCCCACCGCCCCGGTGCGTCCGGGCGCCACGGTGGAGAAGCCCGTCACGCGCACCATCACGTTCACGTACGACGCGGGCCCGCACAACCAGCTCGCCAACCCCAAGCTCAAGGGCAGCTGGGACGCGGACGGCCGCTTCAACGCGCAGTGGAGCGGCGGCGGCATCCCCATGAAGCCGCTGGGCAACGGGAAGTACGAGGCCACCGTGAAGGTGGCGGACGACGGCCTCGCCCGCAACTGGGAGTGGGGCGTCAGCGTGGACGGCCCGTCCGGCAAGGACCAGTGGGCGGTGATGGGCGAGGGCAACCTCAAGCTGGACCTGTCCAAGCCCACCGCGTCCTATTCGCCCACGACGTACCACCAGATGGGCGCGCAGCGCTCCGGCCAGGACGTGTCCTTCAAGTTCTGGGCACCCGACGCGCGCGCGGTGCAGGTGAAGGTCACCGACAAGCAGGGGCAGCAGCAGCGCATCCCGTTGACGCGCGATGAAGGCGGCAACTGGACCGCCCAGGCGAAGGGCGCCTGGAGCCAGCTGGAGGGCAAGTCCTACGTCTACGAGGTCGTGGACTCCACGGGCGCCACCAGCGACCGGCCGGATCCGTATGCGCGCCGGATGATGGGCGAGCAGCGCGGCCTGGACCGCCTCTTCCTGGACCCCATGCGCGGCAAGGAGGTGGACCGCTACTTCCCCGGCGCCACCGGCCTGATGCGCTTCGACGTGGACGACGCCGAGGACGCGGACAGCGCGTACCTCGTGCTCAAGGACGGCGACGGCAACCCGCTCAACAAGGCGCAGCTCCAGGAGCGCCTGGGTGCGTTCGACGACACGCTCATCGACAAGATGCGCGGCGGGAAGCTCAACGACTTCTGGTCGCGCAACGTCACCGACGACGGCCGCATCAAGATGACGAACCAGGGCGGCGCGTGGACCACGCTCGTCAACAACCCGGACAAGCTCGCGGGCCTGCGCTACGAGTTCCAGGTGTTCGACAAGGACGCGGCGGGCAAGCTGCACCTGCGCGACGACGTGGACAACGACGGGAAGCTCTCCCGGACGGAGCGCCTGTCCTCGTCGGAGAACGACCCCTGGAGCGACCTCATCACCGTGGGCAGCGGCGTGGACTTCCGCGGCTCCATCTTCACGGACCCCACGGCGTTCCAGTTCAAGAACGACAACGTCCCGCGTGAGAAGGACCCGTCCAAGTGGACGGTGTACCAGCTGCACGCGGGCAGCTTCATGGGCCAGGCGGGCAACGCCAACCGCTCCACCATGGAGGACCTGCTCAAGAAGTTGGATTACTTCAAGGAGCTGGGCGTCACCACGCTGGAGCTGCTGCCCACGAACGAAGTCGAAGGCAGCCGCAACTGGGGCTACCTGGGCGTCAACAGCCTCGCGTCGGAGAGTTCGCTCGGCTTCGAGGACGACACGGGCCAGTGGGTGGAGGGCGACGAGGCCCTCAAGCGCTTCATCGACGCGGCCCATGGCAAGGGCCTCAACGTGGTGTCGGACGTCGTCTACAACCACGTCTTCGGCGACCACAACGGCCTGTGGAACGTGGGCGGCCCCAGCAACCCGTACTTCAACTGGTCCAAGGAGCCGGGCAAGTTCGAACAGCGCGACACGCCCTGGGGCGCCGTCCCCGCGTACAACACGCCGCAGGTGAAGCAGCTCTTCATCGACCACGCCGTGCAGCAGGTGCAGGAGCTGAAGTTCGACGGCCTGCGCTTCGACTTCACGGAGCCCATCAAGGGCGTGGGCGGCAAGGACGGCTGGGAGATGCTCCGGGAGATCAACCGCCAGGTGCACTTCGTGAACCCCCAGGTCTGGACCGTGGCGGAGCAGTTCGACTACGACCCGGCCATCTCGCGCCCGGCGAATCCGGACGGCACGGGCGGCGGCTTCGACGCGCAGTGGTACACGGAGTTCCAGCACCGGCTCGTCAATGACAACAGCAAGCCGGGCCTGGTGCAGGCAGCCGCGCGCGGGCTGAAGACGGACATGGACGCGTTCGTCAATCTGATGACGGCGCCGCGCGGGCTGGACAGCTGGCAGAAGGCGCTCTCCATCATCTCCAACCACGACGAGGTGGGGAACGCGCAGCGCACGATGAACACCGCCGAGGGCGAGAAGGCCACCGACTTCCCGGATCAGTGGACGCGCGGCGCGGCCCGCTTCGCCGGTGGCATCGGCATGGCTGGCCCCGGCATCCCGATGTTCTTCCAGGGTGACGAGTTCGGCGCGCAGAACGACTTCCGCTGGGGCAACCCCTCCACCTGGGACAGCAACTGGAGCTGGCAGTCCGTGGGCAAGGGCGTGGACTTCACGAAGGTCACCTTCAACGATGCGGCGAAGGCCACCTACGAGCGCCTCTTCACGCTCTCGCCGGACGCGCAGACGAAGGACGCGGCCTACAAGGCCTTCTCCACGGAGGACCGCAAGCTCTTCAAGGAGATCGCCTCCCTGCCCGCGGACGCGCGCAAGGGCGCGATGCTGGACGTCACGCGCCGGCAGAGCTTCAGCTTCTACAAGGACGCCATCGGCCTGCGGAACAGCAGCCCGGCCTTCAGCGCGGCGGCGGAGGTCAAGCGCGTCTACACCCACAACGACGACAGCGTGATGGCCTTCACGCGCAAGTCGGGCAACGAGGAGTTCCTCGTGGTGGGCAGCCTCAACCAGAAGAACCTGGACGGCTACGCCCTCCCGCTGCCTCCCGGGCAGTGGAAGGAGGTGCTGAACAGCGACGCCGCCGCGTACGGCGGCGGCAACTTCGGCAACTTCGGCGCCACGCTCAACGGCGGGAACACCAAGGTGAACATCCCCGCCGCCGGCTACGTGGTGCTCAAGAAGGTGGGGTAGTCGCCGGAGCCGACGGGGGAGCAGAGGGGCTGGGGAGCAGGGGCGGCCGGTCCTTGCCCTCCATCGCCCGCTGCAGCTCCAGTTCCTGGAGCAGCACCGCGGGCGCCACGGTGGACACGGGCACGCTGCCGCTCTCCGCGCCGCAGAAGCCGTTGAACACGCCCAGGCGCTGGCCCGTGGCGAGGATGCGGTTCACGGAGGAGAGAGGCGTGCCGACGATCTCCACGCCGCGCACCAGCGTCTCCTCGCCCGTCTTCACGTCCACGCGGTACACCATGCGCGGCACGCCCTTGAAGGCCTGGTAGCCGTAGCTGGACGTGTTGGTGTTGCCGCCGGTGATGTCGCGGATGATGAGCCCGTAGGGCTTGCCCTGCCGCTTCGCCTCCGCGACGAGCATCTTCTTCAGCTCCGCGTCGCTCACCTGCCTGGAGCTCTCCACCAGGAGGTTGCCCATGCGCGCCACCGGCTGGAGCGTGCCCTGGCCGCGCCCGTGGCCGTTGGACTTCGTGAAGCCCTCCACCGGGTGGCGGCTCATCAGGTAGCCCTTGAGCACGCCCTTCTCCACCAGGCTCACCGCCTGCGCCTTCACGCCCTCCTCGTCGTAGAGGTAGTGGCCGTTGAGCGGCTCCCCGTTCACCTCGCGCCTGGACGGATCATCCCGGAGCGACAGGAAGGTCGGGAGGATCTGCTTGCCCTCCTGGCCCTTGAACGTCTTGCCGTCGTTGTCGCCGTCCTGCCGGTCCGCCTCCAGCCGGTGGCCCAGCGTCTCGTGGAAGAGCACGCCCGCGGCCTCCGGCGCCAGGATGGCCGGCCCCGCGTACGGCACGATGGCCGGCGCCTTCCGGAGCGCGAGCAACTCATCGATGACCTTCTGCGCCGCCGCGTGCACCTTCGCGTCGTCCGGCATCCCCGCCTCGGTGGGCAGGTAGAAGCTGCGCGAGTCATCCAACAGCTGCCCGTCCGGCGCGCGCGTCACCGCGGACACGTGGAGCCCGTAGAGCGTCTCCTCCGTGATGAGGCGGGTGCCTTCGGAGGAGACGAACAGCCGCGTCGCCTTGTCCGCGGTGATGCGCACCTCCGAGTCGAACAGCTCCGGGTGCTTGTTGAAGCGCGCGGACACCTCGCGCGCCAGCTTGCGCCAGCGCTCGCGATCAAACGGGAAGGCCACCGGCGGCTGCACCCAGGTGACGGGCGTCTCCTTGGAAAAGGACGGCGGCCGCTTGGGGTCCTCCACCGCGTAGACGTCCTCGCCCTTCTTCTTCAGGAACTGGAAGAGCGCGGCCTTGTACTTCTCATCCGTGACGAGCCACAGCGCCGTGCGCAGCGCGAGCGGCGAGTCGTCCAGCGGCCCCTCCTTGCGCGCGGTGAAGCTGGAGCCCTTGCTGGTGCTGAAGCCGAAGTCGAGCGAGTCCGCCACGGAGCTGTCGAAGTCGTAGCTGCCCACGCGCACGTCCACGCCCAGCTTGCGCTCGCGGTAGTCGTCGTCCTGGAACACCGCCCCGTAGCGCGCGATGAGCAGCCGCGACTGGTAGTCCTTCACCAGGTAGCTGAGGAAGTACGGCGCCTCATGGCCGCTCACCTTGAGCTGCTGCTGGTTGCGCGTCAGCTCCGTCGCCATCGCCTCCAGCAGTGGCAGGCGGGGGTCGGGCGCGGGCGCCGCGCCCATCAGCAACGACGCGGCCACGAACAGCGGGAACAGGGGACGGAAGGCTCTGGGCACGAAGCCCACTGTAGCCAAAAAAGGGCGAGGGCCCTCCCCTCACGCGCCGCCCCTCCCGGCGACGCATGAAGCGAGGACCCTCTCGCCTGCCCGTGCTTCAGAAGACCGCTAGGCCTTCAGGATCTTCTCGCGGCCCTCCGTGACGGCCTTGGTCGCGTTGCGCGTGTCGATGACGATGTTCGAGCGCTGCACCAGTTCGTTGTAGTCGATGTGCGAGTGGTCGGTCAGGATGATGACCGCGTCGTACTGGTTGAGCGTCTCCGGATCCAGCGGCACGGACGTCATGTCCATGTTGAAGCCGTGGCCCTTGTGCAGCTCCTTCACGAACGGGTCGTGGTAGCTGATGTCCGCGCCCTTCTCCTTGAGGAGCGTCATCACGCGCAGCGACGGGGACTCGCGGAAGTCGTCGATGTCCTTCTTGTACGCCGCGCCCAGGCAGAGGACCTTCGCGCCGTTGAGGACCTTCTTGTTCGCGTTGAGCGCCTCCATGGTGCGCTGCACCACGTAGTAGGGCATCTGCCAGTTCACCTCACCGGCCAGCTCGATGAACTTGGTGTGGAACTCGAACTCGCGCGCCTTCCACGTCAGGTAGAACGGATCGATGGGGATGCAGTGCCCGCCGAGGCCGGGGCCCGGGTAGAACGGCTGGAAGCCGAAGGGCTTGGTGCTCGCGGCCTGGATGACCTCCCAGACGTCCACGTTCATGCGGTCGCAGAGCATCTTCATCTCGTTGACCATCGCGATGTTCACGCAGCGGTAGATGTTCTCCAGCAGCTTGGAGAGCTCCGCCACGCGCGTGGAGGACACCGGGACGACTTCCTTCAGGGCGCTGCCGTAGAGGGCGACCGCCACCTCGAGGCACGCGGGCGAGTAGCCGCCGACGACCTTCGGAATCGTCTTCGTGTTGAAGCCCTTGTTGCCCGGGTCCTCGCGCTCGGGGCTGAAGGCCAGGAAGAAGTCCACGCCCGCCTTGAGGCCGCCCTTCTCCAGCAGGGGCTTGAGGATCTCCTCGGTGGTGCCCGGGTAGGTGGTGGACTCCAGGATGAAGAGCTGGCCGGGGCGCACGTACGGCGCCAGCGCCTCGCCCGTCTTGATGATGAAGCTCATGTCCGGCTCACGCGACGCGGTCAGCGGCGTGGGCACGCAGATGATGACGCAGTCCAGCTCACGGGACCTGGCGAACTCGTTCGTCGCCGTGAGCTTGCCCGCCTTGGTGAGCTCCGCCAGCGGCTCGCTGGGGATGTGCTTGATGTAGCTCTCACCCTTGGTGATCTTGTCAATCTTGCGCTGGTCCACGTCCAGACCGGTCACCATGAAGCCGGCGTCCGCGAACGCCATGCCCAGGGGAAGACCGACGTAACCCAGACCCACCACGCCCACCTTCGCCTCCCGATTGCTGATCCGCTCCAGCAACGGGTTGCCAACCATCACGCGCATTGTCTTTGACTCCCAGCAGTTGACGTGCGGCCTCGCCGGCTCACACGTCCCGACCCACACCATTCACCTGAAGACGAACACCCACCCCAGCCTCGCCGGAGGCGACAGCTGCCTCCGGAACTCCACCGACACCGCCGGCACCACCCGCCCATACCCGGGCGAGTACCGCGACGGCACGAGCGAGGTCTCCAACCCCCGCTCCAGCAGCACCCAACCCACGGGCGCCTCCGCCGGTCCAATCTCAAGGGCCCGTGCCTCGAAGGCCTCGGGGCCTTCCTGCACGCGCCGGGCCCGCGCAAGGACTGCCGCGTCGGGCTCACACCACCGCGCCTGCCCATCGGGCAGATGCAAACGTCCCACCACCTCATGACGGCCCGTACCGATGAGCCGGTCTCCCACGGCCAGCGCGCGCACGTGCCGGTCCAGGAAGAAGGTCCTCTCAATGCCTACCGGTGACGCAAGGCCGCGGTAGCCGTCGTGCCGCACCACCAGCCGGTCGTGCACCGCGCCGGGCTGGAAGGCCACGACGCGAGCGCGGGCATCCTCCGGCAGCGCGAACAGCCGCGCCGGATCCAACGGGGCCTGCTCCGCCCCATCCACCTGAAGCGTGTTGTGCGCCGCTGTGCTCCGCATCGCGTTGCGCAGCGCCGGATCCCGCGTGTACGAACCCGTGCCGGGGTCGACGATGACGGGGCGGCCCTGGACATGAAGCTCGAAGGAAAGCTTGTCGTTGTGGCTGTGTCCTCCGACGCCCCGCTGCCCCTGTTTTCCGGCCGAGACGGTGAGCACGACCCCCGCGCCGCGCAAGGTGTGAAATCCACCTTCCGGAAAGCTCACCGACGCAGGCACCGGCGCCACGGGCAGCGCGTTGAAGCGGATCAGGCCTGCGTCACCCAACAGCCACGCCGCCTCGTCCGGGAACACGCCGCCCGCGAGCCCCACGTCGTTGAAGAGCGCCGCGCCCAGGCCTGACAGGTAGCCCTGCTCGCGATCATCGCGGTCCTGGAAGGGGAACACGCGGCCCGAATCGTTGTCGCCAATCTGCGGCGCCAGCCCCACCTCCGAGGACCAGGCGCGGGACGCCACATACATCAATCGCAGACGTGCTTCGTACGCGGGCCCCAGGGACACGCCCGCGCCGCGCGCGACGAGCCAGGCCAGCGTGAACAGCTCCACCGACAGGCGGTGGTAGGGAATGGAGCCCTCGAAGGACGTGCCCTCCGGATGCACCTGCGCGTCCATCTGCGCGCGCAGCCCGTTCACGGCGAGCGCCACCTGCTCCGGCGCGCCCGGCAGCTCCGGGAACAGCAGGCCGACGACGGCGAGCCCCACGTAGTTGGACACCAGGTGGTTGTTGGGCACCGCGCCGTGGTTTTCCAGATGGGCCTGCACCCATGCGGAGTGCTCGACGAGCGCGCCCAGCACGGGCACCAGGAACTCCGGACGGCGCACCTCGGGCGCGGCCGCGAACATCACCAGCGCCTGCGCGATGTTGGCCGCGCGCAGGGCAATCTCCATGGGGCAGGTCCAGTGGACGCCCATGCCCACGGGGTTCGCCTGGAGGAAGTCCAGCGTCTGCGCCACGAACGCCGTGGCCAGCCGCGAGCGCTCCTCCTGGGTATCCGCCACCCAGGCGCCCTGGGCCAGCGCCACCAGGCTGTCCAGCCGGCCCATCACCCACGGGTACTTCGGATCCATGCCCGTCACGAGCAGCTTCAGGCTCTCCACGGGCTCCATCGGGTAGCGCTTGCCGCTGAGGACATCCAACGACCAGTCCACCGGACGGCCCTCGCCGAAGGACACCGGCGTGCCGAAGACGCTCCACTCCTGCTTGAGCGCCTGCGCCGCGCGGACCTGCGTGCGCTGCTTCGCGCCCGGAAGCTTCGTGAGGGCGGCGCGGACGGACTCGCGCTGGGACAGTTCGCACCAGGCCCGCGACGCGCGGTGGTCGAGCGCCAGCGTCACCAGTGCTTCGGCCGTGGTGGCACCGAAGGACTCCAGGAGCTGGGCCTCATCGGCCTGCTCGCGACGGCGGTAGAGGGCCTGCCGCGCGACGCCCTGGACACGACGGACCGCGCTCTTCGCCAGGGCTCCTGGCGCCATCCGAGCGATCGCCGCGTAGTACTCGAGAGTTCCCATCCGCCCCTTCCAGACCGACCTGACGTGGGCAGGAGATAGCAAGCGCCCGGCCAGCGCCTTTTCCCAGCAAGTCCAGGGGCTTGGCGCGCCCACCTTCCCAGAAGGACGGTAAAAATGTCCGTTTGCACCGATGGCGCTGGGTAAAGGATTGCCGATGCCCGCCGAATGAATTGCCCACCGCAGGGGCCATTGCGCCTCCACCCGGGCATGGCCATTCCTAGGCACGTGCGGGCTGGGGCTTGGATGGGGCGGCGCATCGAGGACGACCTCGATGCCAGGGTGGAAACGACGCTGACGGCGGTGGCCGAGCAGGCGCTGCGCAACGGAACGCGCGCGGGCCTGGAGGCGCTCCTGAAGGCGACATTGCGGCTGACCGGTGCGACCGGCGCGGCCCTCTATGAAGGACGCGCGTGCGTGGTGAAGGTGGGGCGCATCCCCGCCGCTTCCAATGGAACGGTGAAGCGCGGCGCACGGCCCTCCGTGTTGCAGGTGTGGCCCGCGCCGCTGACGACGGCGCAGCGGCACGTGGTGGCGCGCTTCACGGCGTTCGCACCGGCGCTGCTCGCGGCGCATGCGCGGGAAGTGGCGCAGGGCGCGCGGCACTCCCGACTCCTGGAAGCGAAGACGCGCCTGGAGCGCACCGTGGTGACGCTGGAGAAGCGCAGGTCCCGCGCGGCGCACGACCTGCGCACGCCCCTGATGGTCATCAAGGGCTACGTGGACATGATGCTCAAGGGCACCGCGGGGCCGCTCAACGCGCAGATGCAGCGCTACCTGGAGCGGCTCGCCAAGTCCTCCACGGACCAGAAGGAGCTCATCGACCGGCGCCTGTCACCGCTGGCCCCGGGCCTGGACGACCTGCGCCCCGTGTTGCAGAGCGCCTTCGCCCCCACGCCGGGACGCAGGCAGGCCGCCCCCACGCTGACGCTGCCCGGGGAGCGGGCCGTCTCCGTGCGAGGCACCCGCGCGGACTGGGAGCTGCTGGCCCGCACCGTGGCCCGGAGCACCGGGGGCGCCGTCGCCGTGGACGTCCACCTGGGTCCCGCCCTGGATGCCACCCAATGGCTGCTGCGCGTCCGGGCGTGCCCTGGCGCGGCCCTGGCGGCCCGCACGGAGGCCGTCCTGCGGCACCTCGCGCAGCGGCTGGGGGGCACGCTGGCCGTGCACCGGGAGCCCCGGCTGGAACTGGCCTTCGTCTTCCCGGGCGATGACGCCTTCGCCGTCCCGGTACACCGATGAGAGTGTGAGACTTCGGGAAACGTCAGGACACCGCACGAAAGGTGGGCACAGGTCGCAACTCGCCTACCTGTCCTTGCGATAAAAGGGAAAGCTGTTTTCCTTCCTGCCCCCGAAGGTCTCCCCCATGAAGCTCTCCCGGAACTCGAGCATCCGCTCCACGAAGTCCGAGTCTGCGCTGTCGCCGCCCCCCAAGCGCAGCAACTCCGTGGATTCGAAGCCCAACACGACGACGACGACGAAGCCCACGCGTTCGAACTCGCTGCCCTCGCAGTCGCGTCCGACCAGCGACCTGTCCACGGGGAGCGCGTCGCGCACCCGTCCCCGCAACCCCGACGGGGCCGCGCGGGTGAACGGGCCGGACGCGGGCGCCGTGAAGAAGCCCACGACGAACTCGGAGATCCGCGCCTGGTACAACCAGAAGGTCGCGAGCATCCCGGCCAACGACGCGAAGCTCAAGGCGCAGGGCGCCTCCCTGGAGGACCGCGCCAGGGCGGCGGTGAAGACCCGCCACGACGCCCGGCTCGAAGCGCGCAAGTTCATGAGCAACCCCTTCGAAGTCGCGATGCTCAAGGCGCGTGACTTCTTCACCTACGGTCGGCTGGACGGCCCCTCGTTCGATCAGCTGGTCAATAAGGCCAAGGGGAACAAGTTGACTGGGGACGCCGTCTACCAGAGCCTTATCGACAGCTCGAAGCGCACCAACCAGACCGTGAACAACCACTTCAACCAGCAGGCCAAGCTATGACGGGTGATCAATTCCTGAAGCAGAAGCTGGAATGGGTGAAGACGTCGGACGCGCTGCATCCGCTGCGCACCAAGGCCGAAGGCCAGGAGCTGCGCATCCGCATCGGCGACTTCCCCGAGGAGTCCATGTACACGCTGCTCGTCGGCGAGCAGGAGGTCGCGCAGTTCGACGACTGGCCCAAGACGTGGGTCCGCCCCCGCTGAGCGGAAAGCCGCTGAAACGACGACGCCCTGTCCTTCCGCTTGAGCGAAGGCCAGGGCGTCGTGCTGTCCGCGGCGGGCCTGCGGCCTACTGCCCGCCCGACATGGGCAGCAGCTGGCGCACCAGCTCCAGCAGCTTGCCGCGCTCCACCTCGCGCTTGACGAGGTAGCCGTCCGCGCCGGCCTCCAACCCCGCCGCGCGGTCCTCCTGGCTGTCCAGCGACGTCACCAGGATGATGGGCGTGCGCCGGAACATGGGGTGTCCCTTCATCCGCCGCGCCAGCCCCACGCCGTCCAGCCGGGGCATCTGCCAGTCGCTGACCACGAGGTGGCAGTGGACGCGATCCAACACGCCCCACGCCTCCTCGCCGTCCGCGGCCGTCACCACCGGGTAGCCGGCGATCTCCAGCAGCGACTTCATCGCGAAGCGCGTCGTCAGCGAGTCGTCGCACACCAGGATGCGCGGCAGCTTCGCGTCATTCGATGCGTTGCGCATCTCCGGCTTCGCCGCGCGCAGCAGCTCCAGCGCGTTGAGCACCGGCACCACGCGGCCGTCGTCCAGCACCGCCGCGCCCGCCAGGTGCGGGACGCCCTGCAGGTGCTTTCCCAGCGTCCGGACGACCAGCTCCTGCTGCCCCACCACCTCGTCGATGGCGTACAGCACGCGCTCGTCGCCCAGCGCCAGCAGCACCGCCGTCTGCCGCCGCCCGGACTCCAACGCCAGCTCCATGCGCGGCAGCCCGATGGCCTCCGACAGCGTCAGGAACGTGAGCTGTTCGCCATCCAGCCGCGCCACCACGCGCCCCGCCACCGTGCCGATGTCGTCCTTGTCCAGCCGCAGCACCCGCTTCACGGTGTCGGACGGAATCGCGGTGATGGTGTTGCCGGTGCGCACCAGCAGGCCCAGCGCCGCGGCCAGCGTGAGCGGCAGGTCCACGATGAAGCGCGTGCCCTTGCCCTGCGTGTACTCCACGTCCGCGGAGCCCTGGAGCCGCTGCGCGGTGGCCAGCACCACGTCCAGCCCGACGCCACGGCCCGACGTGGAGGTGACCTCGTCGCGCGTGGAGAAGCCCGGCTGGAAGATGAGCCGCGCGGCCTGCGCGTCCGACAGCTTGTCCGCCGCCTCCTGGTTCATCAGGCCCCGGCGCACCGCCGTCGCGCGCACGCGGATGGGGTCCAGCCCGCCGCCGTCGTCCTCCACGATGACGCCCACGCGCGTGCCGCGCGCCTCCACCCGCACCGTCAACCGGCCCGCCTCCGGCTTGCCCGCCGCGCGCCGCACCGCGGGCATCTCCAGGCCATGGTCGATGGCGTTGCGCACCAGGTGCACCAGCGGATCCTTCAGCGCGTCCACGATGCGCCGGTCCAGCCGCACGTCGGTGCCGCCCAGCTCCAGCACCACTTCCTTGCCCAGCCGCGACGCCGTCTCGCGCACGGTGCGCCGCAGCGGCTCCAGCACCTGCGAGGCCGGCACCATGCGCAGGTCGCGCAGGTCGTCGCGCACCACCTGCGCCACCAGCGCGTGCTGCTCGCCGTCGCGGTGCGCCTCCTTGGCCTGCTCCAGCAGGCGCTTCTGCATCCCGCGCATCAGGCTCACGCCGGTGCGCAGCGGCTCCAGCGCGGAGCCGCCCCCGGCCATGGCGAGCTGCGAGGCGGCGCGCTCCAGGTGCAGCAGCACCTCATGCGCCTGATCCGTCAGCGCGCGGTAGCCCTCGGTGCGCCGGCCCTGCTGCGCCCGGCCCGCCACCAGGTGCTCCACCTGGAGCGCGAGCGAGTCCAGCGTCTTCACCGACACGCGCACCGCGCGGTCCACCGCCCCACCCCGTCCTTCCGAGGACGCCGCCGCACGGGGTGCCGGCTTCGGCACCACCGGCGCCGCCAGGGTCACGGGCACGGCCAGGGCGCCGTCGATTTCATCTTCCGACACGCCCAGCGCCGCGCGCAGGTCCACCAGCGCGCCCGCGACCTCCGAGGCCGCGAGCCCCGCCGCGTCCCCGCCCTCCTCCATCCGCGTGAAGCCCAGCGCGGCGGCCTCGGCGAGCGCGGCCACCTGATCCGCCTGCGCGGACTCCGCGCTCAGACGCAGTGCATGCGCCCGCTCCACCGCCGCGCGCACCGCGCCCGCCCGGTCCTCCACCTTGGGGGACACCAGCCGGCCCAGCGCCGCCTCCAGCGCGGAGAGGATCTTCAGGCCGTCCATGCCCAGGGGGCTCGCGCTCGAGCCGCCCTCCGGTGACGGAGAAGCCTCGCCGCCATGGCCCAGGGCCTGGAGGAGCGCGGACACGCCGTCCACCACGGGCTGCTCGCCCGCGTCACCCCGGTTGAGGGCGTTCTCGATGGCGGACAGGCCCCGCAGCATCGCCTCCACGGCGGTGCGGGAGATGGGCTCCTCCACGTTGACGTGGGACAGCCCGTCCTCGATGGCGTGGACGATGCGTTCAATGTCGTCCAGCCCCAGGCTCGCCGCGGAGCCCTTGAGGCTGTGCACGACGCGCTTGAGCGAAGGCATCAGGTCCGGCTCGCGCGCGGCGGCCGGCTGCTCCAGCCCCAGCACCTTCGACCCGATGGCTTGAATCTGCTCCCGCGTCTCCGCGGCGAACACCGGCCAGATGCTGCGCAACAACTGCGGATCCATGAAACCCCAGTCCCCTCTAGCCGCGCCGAGCGGCCGCTGGGTTGCCCAGCTGCGTCAGGTCCAGCACCGTGAGCCGGTCCGGCGTGAGGAACAGGAACGGGCCCGGCGGCGGCTGGGACAGCTCCGCGCGCGGCAACTCCCGCCGTCCGTCCACCACTTCCGCCGCCAGCCCGAACGCTTCGTCCTCCATCTCCACCACCACGACCTTGCTCAGGTCGGACATGCCGCCGCCCTCCAGGCCCAGGAGCTGCCGCAGGTCCAGCACCGGCACGATGCGCGAGCGGCTCACCACCGCGCCCAGCACGTGACGCGGCGCCCCGGGCAGCGCGCACATGCCGCGCGCCTCCAGCACGTGGTCCACCATCTCGATGCGCACCGCGTAGCGCTCGCCGCCCACCTGGAAGGCGAGCACCGTGACGACCTCCTGGCGCACCTCGTGACGCGACCCGGCCAGCGCCACCGCGCGCGCGTGGAGCACCTCGCGCCGCCTGTGGGCGCTCACCACATGGGCCCCCTCAAGCAGCATCTGCGCCGCGTCGAGCGAGGCCTTCAGCTCTTCGAAATCGATGGGCTGGAACTTGGTGTCGTCGCTGGGCATCGCGCTTTAGTACTTGGTCGCCGGCAGCTTGAGGATGTCCCGCACCTTCGAGCGGAGGTCATCCACCGAGACGGGCTTGTTGAGGAACGCGCTCGCGCCCACCAGCTTCCCCTTCTGCCGGCTCGCGTCGTCCTTCAGGGACGTGAGCAGCATGAAGGGCGTGTCATGCAGCTTGGGGTCGCCCCGGATGGCGGCGCACAACGCGAAGCCGTCCATCTCCGGCATCTGCACGTCGGAGATGATGAGGTCTGGCCGCTGCTCGCGCGCCCGCTTCAGTCCCACCGCGCCGTTGGGCGCGTCCACGAAGTCCAGCCCCCATCCCATCAAATACACCTGAAGGAGGTTGGTGATGGTCTTCGTGTCCTCCACGATGAGCACCTTCGCCGCCTTCTTGGCCCCGCTCGTCACGTTGCTGTTCATAGCTGGTACCTGCCCACTAGATCCGAGAAGCGCTTCGACAAGGTGGAGAGGTTGCCGGCCACCTGCTCGATACGCCGGGTCCCCTCCACTGAATCACTCATGGCGGATGTCAGCTCGCCCATCGCCGTGGCGATCTGTTCCACCCCGATGGTCTGCTGCCGCGTATTGCCGGCGATCTGCCGCGCGGCCCCCGACGACTCCCGGATGACCTCCGACAGTCCCAGGATGGTGTTGCCCGCGCTGCGTGCCAGCTCCATTGCCGCCTGCGCGCGCCGGCTGCCTTCGTCCGTCGTCGTCACCGCTACGCGCGTGCCCTTCTGCACCTCCCCCAGGAGCACCCGCACCTGCTCGGCCGCCATGCGGGACTGCTCCGCCAGCGTGCGCATCTCCGTGGCCACCACCGCGAAGCCACGGCCGTGCTCGCCTGCCTTCGCCGCCTCGATGGAGGCGTTGAGCGCCAGCAGGTTGGACTGTTCCGCCACGTCCTTCACCTGCCCGATGATGTCGCTGATCTGCAACGTGCGCTCGTTCAGGTCGGTGATGGCCAGGGCGATGGCCTTCACCTGCTCGCCCAGCTTCTCCATGCCGGACACGCTCTCCGTGACGACCTTCTGGCCCTCCGTGCTGAGCGACTCCGACTTCTGCGTCTGCGCGATGACGGCGTCCGCGTAGGACGTCGCCTGCTTGGACGTCTGGGCGATCTCCGCCACCGTGGTGCTCGTCTCGTTGATGGCGGAGGCCTGCTGGTGCGCCATCGCGGACTGCTGCGTGGACGTGGCCAGCACGTTCGCCGCCTCGTACTCCAGGTCGTTCGCCGCGCCCCGCAGGTCATGGAGCAGGTGCGCGAGCGCGTCCGCCATGGTGGCGAAGCTGCGCGCCAGCTCTCCAATCTCGTCCGTGCCGCGGGTGTCGATCTGCTGGCGCAGATCCCCCGCCGCGATGCCCACCGCCGCACGGGCCAGCCGCTCCAGCGGCACGATGAAGAGACCCGCCATGCCGGCGGCCGCCAGCAGGCCCACCACCAGCACCAGCAGGCCCACGCCCGCCGTGCGCCAGGTGCTGGAGGAGAGCGCGCCCGCCAGGGCCTCGCGGTCCAGCGCCAGTTGCACGGTGCCCACGCGCCGGGGCGTGCCGCCCGGAGGGCCGAAGAGGATGGGCGCCGTCGTCTCCACCACGGGCAGCGTGCCCACGGTCAACTGCCGGTCCACCACCCCGTCGCCGTCCGCCGGCTCCACCGCCGTGGCGCTCGCGAAGCGTTCCGCCGCCGAGCGCGCCATCACCTTGCCGGAGGAGTCGCGCACCACGATGTACGCGATGTCCGGCACGCTCTTGAGGGCCATGTCGGTGCCCAGCTGGAGCATCGTCGCGTCCTGGGTGGCGGCGGACGCGGACACGCTGAACGCCATGCCGATGCCCACCGCGCGCGCGCGCTTGGTCAGCTCTTCCAGCAGACCGTCATGCATCTGCATCCAGAACGCGAAGGTCAGGATGCCGACCAGCACGATGCCGAACATGCCCGTGCCGACGAGGATCTTCGTCCGCAGGCTGAGCCGCGCCGATTCCATGCCTTCGGGCAGCGCCACCTTCATCCCTTGCACTTCCACGTTATCTCCACCTCACGTCGGGACGTGCGCCGTCAGCGCGCGCCCTGCCAGCCCACCTGCGAAGGACGGGGCGAAAGCGACTTTCGGAGCCCGCCCGCGGTCATCGTCGATTCCACCCCTCGCAGCGGGTGCTCGTCATCCAATCCATCCAACGCGCGCAGCGCGTTCTGCCGCGCCCGCTCCGCCTCCTCGCGCCGGTCCATGCGGCTGTAGAGCGCCACCAGCGTGGCGTGTCCCAGCGCGAGCTGCGGCTCCAGGTACAGCGCCTTGCGCACCGCCTCCACCGCGGCGACCAGGTCCCCCCGCGCCTCCGCGACCATCGCCAGCAGCAGGTACGCCTCCGGCGACAGCGACCGCGCCGCCTCGCGTCCCAGCGCCTCTGCCTCGTCGTAGTGGCCCGCCTGCGCCGCTTCCAGCGCGCGCGTCAGCACGCCCGCCTCGTCGCCCACGCGGGGAAGGGCCCGGGGGGCGGGCGGCGGCGGCGGCGTCGGACGGCGCGCCTCAGCCGGAACCGGAGCGGGTGTCACCGGCTTGAGCGCCCAGGGCCCGGGCAGCGGCACCGGCGTGGGACTGCGCAACGCCTGCCGCGTCAGCTGGCCCGGCACCGGCGTCTCCCGGCGGAGCGCGGCGGCGGAGAAGGGCGTCGGCGTATCCCGGCGCGGCGCCGTGGCCACGGGCTCCAGCGAGGGCCAGGACGGCTCCGGGGGCACGCGCAGGACGGGCGTGCCGTCCGCGTCCAGCGTCTCCAGCCCCATCCCGTTGGTCAGCGGCACTTCCGCGGGCGACACGAAGAGCAGCCCGCCCGGCGCGAGCGCGGACACCAGCCGCGCCAGCACCGCGCGCACCAGCTCCGGCGTGAAGTAGATGAGCACGTTGCGGCAGAAGATGGCCTGGAAGCCCATGGACGGCACCGCGTCCGTGGCCAGGTTGTGACGGCGGAAGTCCACCGTGCGGATCACCTCGGGCACGACGGAGTGCTGCGCGTCCTGTCCCGCCGGGCCCGGCTGCTGGGTGAGGAAGCGCCGCTCCAGGTCCGGCTCGATGCGGCGCAGCGACCACGGGCTGTACACGGCGGCCTTCGCGCGCAGCAGCGCCCGGCCGGACACGTCCGTCGCCAGCACGCGGAAGCGCCCGGCGTCCCCCAGCCCCGCGGACATCAGCGCCATCGCGATGCTGTAGGGCTCCTCGCCGCTCGCGCAGCCCGCGCTCCACACCTGGAAGGTGCCGCCGGCGTGCAGGCGGGCCCGCAGCGCCAGCGCGCGCAGGTGCTCCGGGTGACGGAAGAAGTACGTCTCGCCAATGACGGCGTGCTCGATGAACGCCTCCACTGCCACGGGCTCCCGCATCAGCAGCTGGCGGAGGAACATCGCTTCGGACAGGCCGCGCGCCAGCGCCGCGCGGGACAACGCAGGCTCCAGGGAACGACGCAGGCTGCTCGCGAGCGTCAGGCCGCAGGCGCTCTGGAGCACCTCCTCGACCTTCGCGAGCGTGACCTCGTCGAGGAGCCCGTCGCTCACAGCGCCTCCATCCCGGCCAGCACGGCGCTCGTGCGCAAGAGCGGGCGGAGGCCCTCGGGCGTGCGGCACAGCCCGGCCATCAGCCCGGTGCCGTCCCACGGCAGCGCTTCCTCGCCGCCGGGCGAGCCGTCCAGCAGCACCGGCGTCTCCACCAGGTCCCGCACGCGGTCCACCAGCAGCGCCACCGTGCGGCCCGCGTCCACCACCACCAGGTGCGAGTCGAGATCCGGCACGCGCTTCACGCCCAACAGCCGCGCCAGATCCACCACCACCGCGGGGCTGCCGCGGTACACGAACGTGCCCGACACATGCGCGGGCGCACCGGGGAGCGCGTCCAGCGCCACCAGCCGCACCACCTCCTGGACATGCCGCGCGGGGATCAGCGCGGACGTGCCGCCTGCCTCCACGGTCAGGTAGAGGCCAGGCAGGCGCAGCTCGCCCTGCAGGGAGGCAAGCTCCTGGCGCAGCAACACCTGCTCTGCTTCCAACGCGCTCAGCCGCTGCTGCACGGAGGCGCGGCGCACCTGCGATTGAATGGGGGCTTTGGGGGTTTCGGCCATCAGGAGACTCCGCCCACCCCGAGGCAGGCAGGGATAAAAACGGTAAACCGGGAGGCCCTCCCAACGCAATGCGGGGCAGGCGGAAGTTCCCTCCTTCCGCCTGCCCCCCGGGGGCAGGGTCGCAGATGCCCCGACGTGGTGGATAACCGACCCCCATGGGGTGCGCGCGACCGTGGAGTTGTGCTTGGATGAACACCTGTCGCGTTTGACGGAGAAACCATGCTGCCTGCTTCAAGGGGACACGAATGATCAAGAGCGATTCCCCGAGTCCCGAGGCGCCGGGAACGGATCCGCTCATCGGCCGGACGTTGAACGGCCGCTTCAGCATTCTGGAGCCCCTGGGTGTGGGCGGCATGGGCAAGGTGTACCGGGCCCTGCAGGCACCGCTTGAGCGGGTGGTCGCACTGAAGGTGCTCAACCCCAACTTCCCGAGCAGCCGCGACCCGGGCTTCCAGAAGCGCTTCCTGCGTGAAGCGTCCCTGACCTCGAAGCTGCGGCATCCGAACACCGTCACCGTCATCGACTACGGGCAGACGGACGACGGTATCTACTACATCGCGATGGAGTACCTGGAGGGTCGCACGCTCGCGCAGGTGCTCGGCCAGGTGGGCCCGCTGCCGTGGGCGCGCGCGGTGTCGGTGGCGCAGCAGGTGTGCCGCTCGCTGCGCGAGGCGCACAGCCTGGGCATCATCCACCGCGACCTGAAGCCCGCGAACATCATGATCCTCAGCGAGTCGGATCAGGAACTCGTCAAGGTCCTGGACTTCGGGCTCGTGAAGTCGGTGGCGCCCCAGGAGGGGCCGGTGAGTCCGGAGATCACCCAGAACGGCACGTTCCTGGGCTCGCCGCAGTACATGGCGCCGGAGCAGGCGCGCAACGTGGCGGACGCGCGCAGCGACGTGTACTCGCTGGGCATCATGCTGTTCCAGATGCTGATGGGCCGCCCGCCGTTCATCGCGCGCGATCACATCGAGCTCATCTTCGCCCACTACAAGGAGCCGCCTCCCACGTTCCAGGCCGTGCGCCCGGACCTCGCGGTGCCGCCGGAAATCGAGATGGTGGTCCGCCGGTGTCTGGAGAAGGACCCTGCCCGGCGCTTCCAGACGATGGACGAATTGCTGGAGGGCCTGCGCGAGGCGCACATGTCCGCGGGCGGCAGCAGCGGCGTGTTCCGCCGCATGGGCGGCACGAGCACCACGGGCCCCTACCCCTCTCCGCCGACGACGGGCCCCTACGCCTCGCCGCTGTTCTCCAACGTGGGCAACAACGACGCGGCGGACGGGCTGGAGATGGACATCAGCGTGGAGGTGCCGCGCGACGTGCAGCGCGCCCGCCAGCGCACGCTGCTGATGGGCGGCCTCGGTGGCGTGGTGGTGGCGGGGCTCGTCGGCACGATGATGCTCTTCCTGCGCGGAGGTTCGGAGGACAAGCCCGCGCAGGCATCCACGCAGGTGGCGGCGCCCACCCCGCAGGCCCCGGTGGCGGAGGCCCCGGTGGCGCCCGGCGCGGGCAAGGTGCGCTTCCGGCTGATGAGCCAGCCGTCCGGCGCGCGCGTCTTCTACAGGGGCAAGGAGCGGGGCACGACGCCCTTCGTCCTGGAGCTGCCGCTGGGCAGCGAGGGCAGCATCACCGCGGAGCTGTCGTTCGTGCTGGAGGGCTACCAGACGGAGACGGTCGTCACCGGCGGCTCCGGCGAGGTGGTGCTGTCGCAGAAGCTGACGAAGCGCCGGGGCGGTGCCGACCGTCCCAGCCGCGTGGAGCTGGCCAACGCCTCCACGCCCGAGGACTTCGAGAACCTGGCCCCGGTGACGCAGGGCGGACTCGCCGCGCCGGTGATGATGCAGGCGAGCACGTCCGGCACGGTCGTCCCCGCGGCGGTGAGCGACAAGTCCGCGGGCTCGCTGGGCGCGTCCGCCGCGACGACGCAGGTGAGCGCCGCGGGCAGCCTCGCGGTGCCGTCATTGACGACGGGCGCGCTCGCGCCCATCCGCGCCGACGCCGTCATCCCCTTCAACGAGGCCATGGAGCGGCCGGTGATGCTGGAGGAGGGGCGCACCATCGCCTATTCGCGCGAGGCGCTCGCCACCAAGGCGGAGGGGCTCGTGGCGGTGCGCTGCACCATCACCACCAAGGGCCGCGTGGAGAACTGCCGCATCCTGAAGATGGTGCAGCACATGGACCGGGCGGTGCTCGACTCGCTCCAGTCCCGCCTCTACAAGCCCATCCAGTACCAGGGCCGCCCGGTGAACGTGGATTACACGTTCACCATGCGCCTCGTCGCTCCGCGCCGCTGAAGAAGCAGCACCTCCACCGCGTCCTTAGGGACCGGTGGAGGGCAAGAGCGGCGGTGAGGGTGGGACGGACGGGGCGGCGCCTCCCGGAGGCACGCCCCAGTCCACCACCGGCCAGCCCCGCCGCCGGGCCTCGCGTCGCAGGCGGTGGTCCGGGTTCACCACCACGGGGCGCCCCACCACCGCCAGCACCGGCAGGTCCGAGTACGAGTCCGTGTAGAAGGCGCACGCGGACAGCGGCACGCCCGCCTCCTTCGCGGTGGCCTCCGCGTAGAGCCGCTTGCCCTCGCCGAAGCAGATGGGCCCCAGCGCGCGGCCTGTGTGGAGCCCCGCCGCGTCCACCTCGAAGCGGTTGCACAGCACGCCGTCCAGGCGCAGCTCGCGCGCCACCAGGTCGGACAGGTAGCCCGAGGACGACGTCAGCAGCACGAGCCGGTCGCCTGCCTCCCGGTGGGCCTCCAGGGCGAGCAGGCCGCCCGGCCGGTACTGGCCGCGCACCAGCTCCGTGTAGAAGTCGGCGGAGCGCGCCTCCAGGTCCCGCGCGTCGGAGCCCGTGAGCAGCGCGGTGGCGCGCACGAGCACGTCCTGCATCGCCACGAACCCCAGGTGGTAGCGGGCGAGCAGCAGGCTGGCGCGCAGGGCCTGCCAGCGGGTGATGTGCCCCAGCGCCAGCTCGCGACGCACCCACAGCGACGCGGAGTTGGCGGCGAGCAGCGTCCGGTCCAGGTCGAAGAAGGCGACAGCCACGCTCACAGTCTAACCGCGCGGCGCGTCCACGGCAGCCTCTCGCGCACCGGACGCCAGCCCCTCTGCCCGCCCGCTCCGGCGACGCCGCGCGAGCCCCGCCGCCCACAGCAGCACGAGGGCCAAGGCCGGGCCCCCGGCGGTGGCAGCGCAGCCGGTACCCTTCCCGTCCGCCACCAGCTTGAGGCCCGGGTCCTCCGGGATGCGGCACTGGGTGGGGGGCAGGCCGCGAGGATAGGCCGAGCAGAACCCGGCGGCGGAGCCCGGGTCGATGACGCGCTTGGACGTCTCCCCCTGATCCGCGGTGTTCTCCATGGTGGAGCCCGTGTTGAAGACGTGGTCCAGGCCGACGACATGGCCAATCTCGTGCGTCATGGTGTTCTGCACGTCCGTGGCGACGCAGTTCGTGGCGGGCACGCCCTGGCACGGGGGACCGTCAACGGTGGTGAAGAAGAACATGGGGCCGGAGTCCGTCTCCGCCGCGTTGAGCTCGATGTCCGAGTCCACCACGTGCCCGTCCCTGAAGCTGAACGACGACGTGGTGAGCCCGATGGTGGCCCCCCCGTGCGACCAGCACTGGTACACGTTGCCGCACGTCTCCTCCTCCCAGCACGCGTCGTCGGCCGGAGCGACGTCCTGGCAGTCGCGCTCGCGGAAGGTGACGACGTTGTAGTTGTCGAAGGGGTGCTCCTTGTCGTAGCCGATGTCCACCCGCTGCCGCCAGTCCTCGCCCCGGATGAAGCGGTAGTCGCTGCACGTCGCGGACAGCTTCCGCCACGCGTCGAAGGCGGCCTCGATGGCGGCGAACTCCGTGTCCCCGGGCGTGCGCGTGCTGCCGGCCGCGTCCAGGTGGTAGACGTAGTCACGCCCCGGCCACACGAGACACAGCGGCCGGCCCGGCACCAACGTGCGCTTGTAGTCCTGCTGCGCGCCCGCCGCCGCCGCGCCCAGGAGCACCGCCAGCAGCAGCAGGCGACGACTCACCGCCCACCCCTGCGGCGGCGGCGCGCGAACAGCGAGGCGGCGGCGAGGAGCGGCAGCACGGCCAGGCCTCCCGACGCCGCGGCGCAGCTGCCGCCGTCCTCGTCTTCGTCCCCATCTCCGCCGCCATTGCCGGTGTCCGGCAGCGGGATGCAGGGTTTGGTCGCGCTGCCCTTGGGGTACGCGGCGCAGACGAAGTCCCTGGAGCCGGTGTCGATGGTGCGCTTCTCCGTCTCTCCCGGGGGGGCGCTGGGGTTCATCGTGGAGCCGGTGGCCAGCGTGTGGTCCAGGCCCACGAAGTGGCCCACCTCGTGCGTGGCCGTGTTCTGCACGTCCGTCTCCACGCAGTCCGGCGTGGCCACGATGCCGCACGGCCCGCCGTTGCCGGTGGTGAAGTTGAACTGCGCGGCGTTGAAGGAGATGTCGGAGTCGTACACGACGCCCGTGCGCTCGTCGTAGGTCGTGAGCGTGATGGCGATGGTGCCGTTGCTGTCATCCCAGCAGTCGTAGGTGTTCGCGCAGGTGTCCAGGTTGTTGCACGCGTCGCTGGGGTCCACCACCTCCCGGCAGCTGCGAGAGCGGAAGAGCATGAGGTTGATGTTGCTGCCGGTGCGCTCGTAGCCGACCTTCCGGCTGCTCACCCGCGGCCCCTCCTCCAGCGTCAGGTTGCCGCAGCTGGCGAAGATGTCCTGCCAGCTCTGGAACGAGTCGGAGATGGCCTTGAACTCCGTGTGGTTCGTCACCCGCTGGTTGCCCACGGTGCTCTGCTGCCAGACGATGCGCGACTGCGTCCAGTACAGACACTGCGTGGACGCATCCCCCGGGGACACCCGGCTGCGCACGTACGGCGCGGAGCTCTGTCCCAGCGCCATCGCCAGCACCACCCACGACGCGAGCGCGCCCATCACTTCGTCCCCTTCGTCGCGGGCGCGCCCTGCTGCGCCTGGAGCGCCGCGCGGATGGCCGTCTTCAGCTCCTCGAGCGTCACCGGCTTCGCGGACGACACGCTCTCCTGGCGCGTCTTCGGATCAATGAGCGTCGCGTCCCCGGTGGGCGCCGGCACCGCCATCGCGCGGGTGCCGGAGGCCGACCGCTGCACCTGGTACTTGCCCTGCGCCATGCCCGCGAGCCGGAACGCGGAAGCGCCCTTCTTCTCCAGGAAGACGACGACCTCCTCGCCCTCGGAGAACGCCGCCAGACCGCTCACCACCTGCCCGATGTCGCCCACCCGGCCGCCCGGCTGGGTGACGAGCACCGTGCCGCCGGGCTGCCCCTTGAGCGACTCGGTGACTTCAATCTCCACGTCGGTGACGATGCGCAGCTTGTCCCCGCTCCAACGGCTCTGCACGCGCCGGACGACGCCCTGCACCACCGCGTCGGACGCCTGCGCCAGTTGGGGAAGGTCCGCGCGCAGCATCGTGGTGGCCCCCACCGGAAGCCCCCCGAGCAGGGCGGCCAGCACCAGCGTGCGAACTGCGTGTCGAATCGACATGAAAGTCTCCTTGGCGGCCCAGCCTATCCTCAGGCTTTCAAGAGCGCACCGGACAAGAGGGGCGGCTTGCGTTGACCCTCGTGTCTCCCTCCTGCTATCGCGCGCCTGTCCATGGCCCCGTCCAAACCCCGCGTCCGCTTCGCTCCGTCTCCTACTGGATACCTCCACATCGGAGGTGCCCGCACCGCGCTCTTCAACTACCTCTACGCGCGGCGTTACGGCGGCACCTTCATCCTGCGCATGGAGGACACGGACCAGGAGCGCTCCACCCCGGAGTCCGTCAAGGCCATCCTGGACGGCCTGAACTGGCTGGGCCTGGACTGGGATGAAGGCCCCGGCAAGGAGGGCGCCTACGGCCCCTACTTCCAGACCCAGCGGCTGGACACCTACCGCGCCCACGCCGACCAGCTCATCTCCGAGGGCAAGGCCTTTCGCTGCTACTGCACCCGCGAGGAGATCGCGCTGCGTCGCGAGGTGGCGGACAAGGAGAACCGCGCCTACCGCTACGAGGGCACCTGCTACGGGCTGACGGCCCCGCCCGCCGGCAAGAAGCTGGAGGACGCGGTCATCCGCTTCCGCATGCCCACGGGCGACGGCGAGGTGTCGTACGACGACAAGGTCCTGGGCGTCATCACCAAGCCGTACTCGGACCTGGATGACTGGGTCATGATGCGCGCGGACGGCATCCCGCTCTACAACTACGGCTGCGTCATCGACGACCACCTGATGGACATCACCCTGGTGGCGCGCGGCCAGGAGCACATCAACTCCACCTTCCCGCAGCTGATGCTCTACAAGGCGCTGGGGTGGACGCCGCCGGCCTTCGCGCACCTGCCGCTCATCCTCGGGCCGGACCGCGAGAAGCTCTCCAAGCGCAAGCACCCGGAAGCGGACGTGATGCTCCACGCGCGCACCGGCATCATGCCGGAGGCCCTGCTCAACTTCGTCGTCCGCCTGGGCTGGGGCCACGGCAACGACGAGGTCATCAGCCGCGAGCAGATGGTGGAGTGGTTCGACTTCGACGGCGTGGGCAGCACCTCCGGCGTGTGGAACCCGGAGAAGCTCCAGTGGCTCAACCAGCAGTGGTTCAAGCTGCTGCCCCCCGCGCTCGTCGCGGAGCGGCTGGTCCCCTTCCTGGAGGCCCGCGGCTTCCAGGCCCGGGGCGACGCGCGCCTGGAGCCGCTGGTGGTCGCGCTGCGCGAGCGCTCGCGTACGCTGGACGAGATGGCGAACACCGCGTCCATCTACTTCCGCACCGGCGTCACCCTGGACGAGAAGGCCGCGGCCAAGCACCTGGGCGCCGACTCGCTGGGACTCCTGCGCCAGGCCCGCGAAAAGCTGGAAGCGCTGCCTGCCTGGACGGTGGAGCCGCTGGACGGCGTGGTGAAGGCCGTGAGCGAGGCGGCCAGCGTGGGCATGGGCAAGGTGGCCCAGCCGCTGCGCGTCGCCATCACCGGCAACACGACGAGCCCCGGCATCGGGGAGACGCTGCTGCTCGTGGGGCGCGAGGAAGCCCTGCGGCGCATCGACGCGGCGCTCGCGCGCGGCGGGTGAGATTGACGGTGGACGCGGGCCACGCCGGGCCCTATCTTGGCCGGCGATGACGCGACCGCTTGACAGCCTCCGATCCCATTTCTATAAGGCGCGCCCGCTCGGGGCCGTGCTGCTGGCCCTCTGGGCAACGGCGTCGGGCGCCGAGCTGGTGAACGGCGCCCAACTCCCGGATGGCGCCCAGAAGGTGGGCGAGAACCGGTACCGGGCATCGCGCGATTTCGAGGCGACGCTCGACTACTACAAGACGGTCTACCCGTCCTCGAGCTACCCGAGGCGGTCGATCGTCAACCAGCCGGGCGTCAAGGCGGTGCACATCACCAACCCGTCGGGGAAGAACTTCGAAGGGTTGAACATTTACGAGGCGAACGAAGAGGTTCGCATCTACGTCGTCCCGGCGCAGGGGACGACGAAACCGGCGAAGAAGGACACCAAGCCGGTCAGGAAAACGAAGTAGTTGAAGTCGAGCAGAGAAGTGGGTAGTAGAAGCGCCCGAAGTCGCAGGTCCCGCAGCTCTTGGGGAATCGTCTAACGGCAGGACAGCAGACTCTGACTCTGCTTATCTAGGTTCGAATCCTAGTTCCCCAGCTGAAGTTCCTGGTTGACGTCAGCAACCAGAAAATGTAGGAAGCGTCGGCATCAAAGGCGCGGTTGTAGGAAAGCCGGCCCTGTCGTCTAGTGGTTAGGACGGAGCCCTCTCACGGCTCAAACTCGGGTTCGAATCCCGGCAGGGTCACTGAGACGCCCACCTTCTGAAAAGAAGGTGGGCGTTTCGCTTTTGCGGGCTTGGGATGCCACGGGCGCCTCCCGGCCTCGAAGCCCCCAGAGGCTCCGAGGCCGAGCTCCGAGGCCCGGCCTCGAAGCTCCGAAGCTCGGCATCCTCGCCCTGCCCTCTTCAGGCCGCCGTGATGCTCTGGCGGAAGGTGTCCAGCGCGGCGGTGAGCCGCTCCTGGGCCCGCTGGATGCCCCGGCGCATCAGCAGCATGCGCACCTTCTCCGGCAGGACGCGGGCGGCGTTGGTCTGCCCGTAGCCCACCAGGTCCATGCGAAGGGTGATGGCCTCCAGCAGGTCGCTCAGGTCGGCGTCGGCGCCGGCCAGGAGCACCACGTCGGGAGAGCCGCCCTGGAGGCGCTCGGCCAGCGTGCGCCACTGCGGGTCTCCGGTCTCCACCACCACCACGTCCGCGCCCTCCAACTGGGGCGAGTACGGCGGCAGGTCCACCACCTCGAAGCGCGCGTCCTGCAGCACCTTCACGGCCTCGCTGCTGCCCACCACCGCCACGTGGCCGTGCTGGCCCAGGCGCACCGTCTCCTCGTAGTTGCGCAGCTCCGTCTCCAGCGCCACGTGCGCGGGCTCCGGCGCGTCGCGGCCCGCGTCCAGCAGCGCCGCGGCCTGACGGGCGACCTCGCGGGCACCGTTGCGCGTGCGCACGCGCTCCGTCCTGCGCTCCAGCGCGGCGCGCACCTTGGCGCGCAGCACGCGCAGGTCGTCGAAGGGCTTGAGGATGTAGTCGCTGGCGCCGGCGGCGAAGGCGGCGATGACGGACTCGGAGCTGGCGTAGGCGGTGATCATCACCGCCTCCAGCGCGGGCTGCATCCGGCGCGCCTCCGCGATCAGCTCCACGCCGCCCATGCCGGGCAGGTTCTTGTCCGTCACCAGCACGTCGAAGCGCTGGTCCTTCAAGAGCACGAGCGCCTCTTCCGCGCTGCCCACGGGGGACACGACGAGGTCCGCTTCACGCCCCAGGAGGCGCACGCAGATGTCGAGCACCACCGGCTCGTCATCCACCAGCAGCACCTTCGAGGCGAGCGTCCCCCGCCCTTCCCCATCACCTTCGCCGGTCTCGAACGGGAGATCCATGAATTGGGAGGATCGCACAGCTCACGTCCAACTTCGAGGGTGGGAAACGGGAGGTGCGCCTATGCTCGCGCAGTGAGCTTCGAAGACGCGCTCCGGGAGAACCGGGTGCCGCCGCTGCTGGGCGACGTGCGGCTGTTCTACGACGGCGGGCGGCTGGTGGGTGAGTCCCTGCCGCCGCCCTGGATGCTGAGGCTGCTGCCGTCGCTCTGCCTGGGGCTCGCCGGGGTGGCGACGGTGGTGGGCCTGGTGCTGCTCGTCCTGGACACCGCCCGGACACCGGGCGCCGCGGCCCTGCTGCTCCTGCTCGCGGGGGCCCTGGTGGCGGGCGCGCTCCTCCTGGAGGCCCAGCTCAAGCGCCGCCGCTTCGTCCTGCACTTCAAGACGGAGTCGCTGCGGCTGGAGACGCTCGCGTGGGCGCCGGGGGCCGCGCGCACGGAGACGCTGCCCTTCGACGACGTGCGCGCGGTGCACATCGTGCAGCCGCCGGGTGGCGGCTACTCACTCGTGGTGGAGTACGGCCCCGAAGCGGCGCCCCGGCGCGCACTCCTGGTGCGGGACGTGCGGCCCTCGGAGGGGGAGACCCTCCACCGGGTGTGGCGCCTCTTGCACAACGCCTTCGGGCTCAAGGGGGCGGGGCTCGCCGGAAGATGAGCTCGATCTCCGTGCCCTCACCCGGCGTGGACGACAGGCGGAGCTGACCTCCGAACTGCGTCACCAGCTCCTTGCAGATGGACAGGCCCAGCCCCGTGCCGATGCCCACGGGCTTCGTGGTGAACAGCGGTTGGAACACGCGCTCCTGCAGGGCGAGCGGGATGCCGCACCCGTTGTCCACCACGGACAGCACCACTTCGGACTCGCGCGCCGCCCACTTCACGTCGATGCGGCCCGGGCGGCCCGTGCCCTCCATCGCCTGCGCCGCGTTGACGATGAGGTTGAGCAACACCTGGCACAGCTTCACCGGCCCGAAGACGATGCGCACGGGGTCGCCGTTGCTCGACAGCCGCGCCTTGTCCCGCACCTCCGCTCGCGCCAGCTTCACCGCGAAGGAGACGACCTCGGCCACGTCCGCGGTGGCCTCCATGTCCTCGCCGCGCGCCTGGGCGCGCAGGCCCAGCGCCACCTCGCGCAGGTGGCCCGCGCCCTCCGACAGGTCCTTGATGAGCGCCGGCAGGTCCTCGATGGTGGAGGACACCTCCGCGTCCGGATCCGTCGCCAGGTGGCGCGACACGTACTGCACCACGCAGTGCATGTCGCGCTGGAGCGAGGACACGTTCTGCGTGAGGTAGCCCACCGGTCCCATCAGCTCGTGCGCGATGCCCGCGGTGACTTGCCCCAGCGTGGCCAGACGCTCGGACTTCATCATCCGGCCTTCCACCTCGCGGATGCGCAGCTCCAGCCGGGCGATCTTGAGCGCGTCCTCCAGCGCCGCCAGCAACTCCGCGCGATCCCACGGCTTGACGAAGTAGCGCGTCACCTGGCCGCGGTTGACGGCGTCGATGACGGCCTGCATGTCCGCGTACGCCGTGACGAGCATGCGCTTGGCGTCCGGTGCGATGGTGCGGGCGCGCTCCAGCAACTCCACGCCCGTCATCCCCGGCATGCGCTGGTCCGACAGCACCACGCCAATCTCCCCACGCCGCTGCTCCAGCAGCGCCAGGGCCTCGTTGGGGGACGAGCACCGGAAGATGCGAAACCGCTGCCCGAAGTTGGCGTCGAACACCCTCAGGTTGAGGGCGTCGTCGTCCACGTACAGCACGGCGGGCAGGTCCGAGGCGTTCATGGAGCTCCTCCAGACCGTGGCTTCCTCATCCGGAAGACAGGCTGGTCGCGCCGAAGATAACGCGCACCTCCGACCGCGCGCCTGGGGGTACGTTGTACCCAGGGCCGGAGGTGGGCTTCGAGGGGTACACCGAAGGGGAGCGCCCGACTCAGGCGGTGAGGTCCTCGACGGCGTGGACCACGGCCTCCACGGAGGGGAAACGCCCCCGGGGCAGCGCGCCCAGCTGCGACAGCACGTGCGACGGCGCCTCGTTCTCGCGCGCCACCCACGTCAGCTGCTCCGCGGTGAGGGGGAACACCGCGCCCTGAAGCGCCTGCTGCAGCGAGTGCGCCAGGGACACCACCGGGGCCAACGGAGCCGGCGAAGGCTCCACCTCCCGCAGTCCAAGTCCCAGGCGCTCGCGAGTCATGTCGTCGTTCATTGGCTCAGAAGTTAAGCAGCGAACCGCGCCGGCTGCTGGTCTTTTTTCGTCATCCGAAGGGAGTCAGGCAGGCGAGCGCCTCCCACCCACATCCCCCCGGGTGGCCGCTCCACGCCGGACATCCCACCGTACCGCCAGGAAGTCCCCTTTCAGGCCCTGCTCGCGCGGGGGAGGAGCGACACCATGGCGAAAAAGAAGCAGCAGGACCCGCAGCCCGTGAAGCACGTCCAGGCGACCCGCCCGGAGCCGTGGCCCGGCATCCAGGGGCGCTCCCAGGAGCATGAGGAGGAGCTGCCCACGGGCACGAAGCGTTCCGAGCAGGCGAGCGTCACCGACGCGCAGCGTCAGCTGGAGAAGGACGTGGAGTCGGACGAGCCGACGCGGGAGTAGCCAGCACCGTCCCTGGCCCCCGTGCAGGACGCACGGGGGCGAGGGGGTGGGTGGGCGGCTCGACCGCTAGAACAGCAGACGCGTGGGGTGCTCGAGCAGGCCCTTCAGCTCGCGCAGGTACTCCGCGCCGGTGGCCCCGTCGATGACGCGGTGGTCACCCGACAGCGTCACCGTCATCACCTTGCGCACGACGACCTGGCCGTCACGGGCCACGGCCTTCTCCGCCACCGCGCCCACCGCGAGGATGGCGGACTGGGGCGGGTTGATGACGGCGATGAACTGGTCGATGCCGTACATGCCCAGGTTGCTCACCGTGAGCGACCCGCCGGTGTACTCGGCGGGCTTCAGGGCGCGCTTGCGGGCGCGCTCCGCCATGTCGCGGGACTCGGCGGAGATGGTCTGCAGGCCCTTGAGGTCCGCGTCGCGGATGACGGGCGTGATGAGCCCGTCCTCGATGGCGACCGCGATGCCCACGTCCACGGTGCCGTAGTGCAGCACCTGGTCGCCCTGGAGCGACACGTTCATCTTCGGGGAGCGGCGCAGCGCGATGGCCGCCGCCTTCACGATGATGTCGTTGACGGACACCTTCACGTCCAGCGCCTTGGCCTCCTCGCGGATCTTCACCGCGGCCTCCATCTCCACCTCGACGGTGAGATAGAAGTGCGGCACGCCGGGCTTCACCTCCGACATGCGCTGGCCAATCACCTTGCGCATGGAGGACATGGGCACGGCCTGCGGCTCCGGACGGGTGCCGAACGCGCGGGCCTCGGGCTGCGCACCGGCCTTCTTCGCCGCGGGCGCCGCCTGCTGGGCAGGAGCCTTCGCCAGGCCCTGGCCCAGCGCCTGCTCCACGTCGCGCTTCACCACGCGCCCGAGCGGACCGGAGCCCCGCACCTGCGCGAGATCCAACCCACGCTCCTGCGCCATCTTCTTCGCCAGCGGGCTGGCGCGAAGCCGGCCTCCCCCGCTGGCGGCCGGAGCGGGCTCGCGGCGCAGCGGAACCACCTGGGCTCCGGCGGGCGGTGCGGACGGTGCCGCGGCGGCCTTCGGCGCGGAGGGCGCGACCGCCGGAGCGGAGGCCCCGGCCTTGGCACCCTTCGGGGTGAGGAACGCGATGGGCGCACCGACGGTGGCCAGGTCGCCCTCGCCCACGACGATGCGCGCGAGCGTGCCGTCGTCGTACGCCTCCACCTCGAGGTTGGACTTGTCCGTCTCCACCTCGGCGATGGCGTCACCGGAGGAGACCTTGTCGCCCTCCTTCTTGAGCCACTTGACGATCTTCCCCTCCTTCATCGTCGGGGAGAGCGAGGGCATCAGGATGGCAAGCCCCTCACCCGCGCCGGACGCGGCGGGGGCCTGCTCCGGAGCCTTCGCGGGCGGGGCCGCGGGCTTCGGGGCTTCAGCCTTGGGGGCTTCGCTCTTCGGAGCTTCGGACTTCGCGGCCGCGGCGGGCGGTCCGCCGGAGACCTTCTCGCCCTTGGCGCCGAGGTAGCCGATGGGAGCCCCCACCGTCGCGACCTCGCCTTCGGGCACGGAGATCTGCAGCAGGTAGCCGTCGTCGAAGGCCTCCACCTCGAGGTTGGACTTGTCCGTCTCCACCTCGGCGATGGCGTCACCGGAGGCGATCTTGTCTCCGACCTTCTTCAGCCACTTGATGATCTTCCCCTCCTTCATCGTCGGGGACAGGCTGGGCATCTGGATGGGCGTCGCCATCGCTCAGGCTCCCTCGCGGTACAGGACCTTCTTGATGGCCGCGATGATCTTGGGCGCGTCCGGCTGGGTCGCGTTCTCCAGGTTCGCCGCATAGGACATGTTCACGTCGAGCCCGGTGACGCGCACCACGGGCGCGTCCAGCTCGTCGAACGCCTGGGACTGGATGAGGTCCACCACGGACGCGCCAATGCCGGCCAGCGCCCAGCCCTCCTCGCAGATGACGGCGCGGTTCGTCTTGCGCACGCTCTTGAGGATGGCCTCTTCATCCAGGGGACGCAGGGTGCGCAGGTCCAGCACCTCCACGCTGATGCCTTCCTTCTCCAGGGCCTCCGCGGCCTCCATGCAGAAGTAGTACATCCGGCTCCAGGTGATCAGCGTGACGTCGGTGCCCTCACGCTTCACGTCCGCCACGCCCAGGGGGACGATGTGCTCGCCCTCCGGCACCTCGCCCTTGAGCGCGTAGAGCCGCTCGCCCTCGAACATGATGACCGGGTTCTCGTCCCGGATGGCGCTCTTGAGCATGCCCTTGGCGTCCGCCGGGGTCGCCGGGGCAATCACCTTCAGGCCGGGGAAGTGCGCGTAGTTTGCCTCCAGCGACTGGCTGTGCTGGCTGGACAGCCGGCCGCCCGCGCCGCCCGGGCCGCGGAACACGATGGGGCAGCGCAGCTGGCCGCCGCTCATGTGGCGCAGCTTGGCCGCGTTGTTGACGATCTGGTCCATCGCCAGGATGGCGAAGTTCCAGGTCATCATCTCCACCACCGGGCGCAGGCCCACGGCGGCGGCGCCCACGCTCAGGCCGGTGAAGCCCAGCTCGCTGATGGGCGCATCGATGATGCGCGCGCTGCCAAACTTGTCCAGCAGGCCCTGGGACACCTTGAAGGCGCCGTTGTAGCGACCCACTTCCTCGCCAATGAGGAACACATTGGCGTCGCGCTCCATCTCCTCGGCGAGCGCCTGGTTCAACGCTTCGCGATACATCAACTCGGGCATCGTCGGCTCCGAACTCGAACTCGAAAGGGTTGTGTGCCTGGGGGAAGGACCGAGCGCTAGCGGCTCAGGCCCGCCTTCTTGTCAGCCGCCTCGGCCTCTGCGCGGGGCTCCAGGTCCCACGTCACCTTCAGCTCCTGGCCCGTGGGGTACTTCGGCCAGTTGGTGACCTTCACGCCCAGCACGCGCTCGCGCGGGCGCACGTCCTCCTCACCCGGCTCCACGATGGTGTCGCGCCACAGCTCGTCCACGCTGGGCTCGGGCGACTCGTCGGCGAACTTCACCGCCGCGTCCACCGTGCGCTTCTCCTCCTCCTCGATGGCCTCGAAGTCCGCCTCCGACAGCCCCAGCTTCTGCTTCAGCGCGTACTCGCGCAGCTTGGGGATGGGGTCGTTGCGGCGCTCGTCCTCCACCTCCTGCTTGCTGCGGTAGTTCGCCGGGTCGGCCATCGAGTGGCCCCGGAAGCGATACGTGTTCGCCTCCATCAGCACCGGGCCCTTGCCCGCGCGGCAGTACTCCGCGGCGTCCTTCACCGCCTCGTACATCTTGAGGCAGTCCATGCCGTCCACGGCCTCGCCCCGCATGCCGTACGCGGAGGCGCGCTTGTGGATCTCCGGCACCGCCGACGTGCGCGCGATGGCCGTGCCCATGCCGTAGCGGTTGTTCTCGCAGATGTAGATGACCGGCAGCTTCCACTTCTGCGCCATGTTGAAGGTTTCGTGGAACGCGCCCTGGTTCGCGGCGGCGTCCCCGAAGAAGCACACCGTGACGCGGTCCTCGTTGCGGTAGCGCGCCGCGAAGGCCATGCCGGCCGCGAGCGGAATCTGCCCGCCGACGATGCCGTAACCTCCGTAGAAGTGGTGCTCGATGTCGAAGATGTGCATCGAGCCGCCCTTGCCCTTGCTGTAGCCGGTGCCGCGGCCGAACAGCTCCGCCATCACCATGCCGGCGTCGCTGCCACGCGCGAGCGGCTGCCCGTGGTCGCGGTAGGCGGACAGCATGTAGTCATCCGGACGGATGGCCTCGTTGCACCCGACCGCCACGGCTTCCTGGCCAATGTACAGATGGCAGAAACCGGCGATCTTCCCCAGCGTGTACTGCTGGCCCGCGCGCTCTTCGAAGCGACGCAGGAGGTACATCTTCCGGTACATCTTCAACAACAGGTCCTTCGAGTACGCGCTGGCCACCGCGGCATGCCTCCGTCTGGGCCGCCCCTGTGGACCCGAGGGGGAAAGGGCGGCGACGCCGTGCGCCTCTTAGCGCGCGGCAAAGGGACTTCCAAAGCCTTTCAGAACCACCCTCCGCCACGCCTTTCTTTCAGGCGCGGTGCGTCACGTCCTCCAGTGCAAAATGTGGCACGGACACGATGCCATCCCGCAGCTCCACGGCCCGGCCCGAGTGGTCCGTGGCCAGGTGGATGACCGTCGCCTCCGGGAAGCGGTGCCGGTAGTCATTGGCATGGGTGGGCTCGTTGTCGAACGCGGCCACCACCGTGCCCATGCGCCCCAGGCGGGCGTGCGCCTCGCGCTTGAAGGTGTCGTCGTCCTCCGCGAGCGTGGGCTTCATCACCAGGTGCACGCGCCCCCCTTCTCCCGGGGGCGTCACCATCCCGCAGCGGGCGAGGCACGCCACGGTGCCCTCCCGCATCGCCTCGTGGCGACCGGTGAGGTACACGACCTGCGCCCCCGTGGTGGCCACCGCCTGCAGGAAGGCCCCTGCCCCTTCGATGGCCTCGTCGGAGACGCAGTAGGCGCTGGTGAAGAAGCGCTCCTGCCAGAAGGCGCGCGCGTCCGGGAAGAGGCGCTCCACGTCGGCATCACCCAGGCCGCACGCGCGCATGGCGGCGCGCATGTCCCAGCCCGTCTCCCAGTGGTGGGGCTCGCAGGCGGACAGGAGGCCGAGCGCCCGCGCGTCCCCATACTCCCTGAGGATGCGCGCCTGACGGGGCCGGTTGTCGAAGAGTGTCGAGTCCAGGTCGAACGCCAGGACCGCCTGGGGGCCGAGCGAGCGGGCCCTCTCCAGGATGCCCCGGAGGATGTCGCGCCAGTCCGGCAGCACGCGTCGTTTGAGGTCTTCAAAAGCCATGGACGCCGGAAGATACATGCCCCCGGCGCGGGGCTGGCCATCAAATCACGCGCCCGCGCGCCAGGCGGCCGGCTGGATGGGCACGGACCCTGCGGGCTCCGGGGCGGCGGCGGGCTGCGGGAAGTTCTGCATGCGCTGGATGCCGTTCCTGTCCAACACCAGCCGGACCCGCTGCGCGGACTCCTTGCGCGTCCCCGCCTCCATCACCGTGAAGCGGAACACCAGGTCCACCGGGTAGCGCTTCGCGCCCCGGATGTGCCCCACGGAGAAGTCCTCCAGGTCCACGTACTCCAGCGCGAACTCCGGCTCGTCCATGTCGCGCAGGAAGCGGCCCACGTTGAGGCGCAGGATGTCCGTGACGCCGGTGAGCCCCCGCTCCGAACGGGGCAGCAGGCGCGCGTCCAGCACGATGCGCTTCTGGTAGCGGATGACCGCCTCCGACAGCTCCCCCTGGGACACCGTGAGGAAGTCGTCGTGCAACCGCAGGGCGGACACGCCCGCGGGCACCTTCACCGCCGCGCCGTAGTCCACCCGCTCCTCGCACGTCCCGATGGCGCGCGCCGTGACGGGGTCCACCAGGTCCGTGGTGCGCTCGTACAGGTGCGTGGCGGCGAAGCGGCTGAACATGCGCCGCAGGCCTTCCTTGATGCGGTCCTTCATCATGTAGCCGACGACGGCCACCAGGAAGAAGTTGAGGCTCACCTGCGTGAAGCGCACCTGCGCCCAGATGGCCACCGACGTGGCGAAGGCCATGGCCACGCCCGCGGCGATGGCGAACAGCACCTCCTCCCAGCCCTGGCGGCGCTGGCGCCGGCGCGAGGACAGGAAGAGCACGTTCATGCAGAACTTCTTCAGGAAGCCCAGCCGCTGCATGTACTCCTCGTTGTCCCCGGTGGGACTGAGGACGCTGCGCAGCCGGTGCTCCTTGCGGTAGGACTCCTCGCGCAGCACCGCCTCCATCAGCCCCTTGCGCAGGGGCAGCCACGGCCCGGAGCGCGGCAGCGCGTCCATGTCCGCCACCGCGCGGCGGAAGAACTGCTCCACCAGCAGGCTGACGTACTCGTCCACGAGCCGCAGCGACGCGCGCGTCTTCTCCTGCAGCTTCGCCTCACCCGTGGCGCGCAGCCACGCGCGGAAGCGCTCCAGCACCGCCGGCACGCTCTCCCCCGCCGAGCGCACCACCGTCTCCAGGTCCGCGCGGCCCGCGTCGCCGGCCTTCGGCTCGCAGCGCATCTCCACCGTGGTGGCGAACCGGCGCAGCGCGCCCCGCAGCACGCACGACAGCAGCTTCGCCTGGTAGACGACGTCCGACTCCGGCGCGAGCCCCGTGCGCATCCACGCCTCCAGCTTCAGGAGCGGCGAGCCCTCCGACGAGAGAATCTCGGACAGCCCCATCACCGGCGTCTTGAAGCGCACGTAGTTGTGGATGTCCGCGTAGAAGTCCGCGCGGGGGTACGTCTCCGCGTCGATGTTCAGACTCGACGGAAGGAAGAGGTAGGCCTCCACGAGGTAGCGCGTCTCGTCAGCCCCCGTCGGCTGGTACTCGAGCTTGATCTCGAACTGCTTGCGGTCGTGGACGTCGAACCGGCTGTGGAGCGCTTCAGGGGCCTGGGACACAGACCCCACTTTACGTCACAGGCCTGTCACACGGGAGCCACCCTGGACGAAGGGAGGGTGTTGGCCGCTAACCGTTGGTTCCCGTACGAGAGGATGACCCCGGCAGCGCGCCGGGGACGACATCCCCCACGGGCAGCGGCGCGGCCTTCGGCTGCGGCTTCGCGTTCCACACCCGCGAGGCCAGCACCAGGCCCACCAGGGCCAGGGGCAGCATGGCCAGGGGCCAGGGGCGCCAGTTGGCCGGGTCCTTCATCGCCTCGCCCGTGGGCAGGATGCGCCCGTACACCAGGGCGTGGATGGCCGTGCCCGCGTACACCGCGCCGTCGATGATGCCCACCACCACGCCCGCGTTCTTCTTGCCGCCGAAGTCCATGGTGGCCGTGCCGGACAGCATGCCGTGCACACCGATGACGCACAGGGACATGAACACCACGGACCAGCCCGCGCCCTGGGTGCCCAGCAGGAACACCGCGCCCACGGCGCCCACCAGCAGGCCCGCGTAGAGCACCGTGGACACCGGCCCGCGGCGCGAGTCGAAGATGCGGTCGCTGATGACGCCCGCGAACATGCCGCCCAGGATGCCGGCGACACACGACAGCATGCCCCAGTTGGACGCGACGAAGGCGCCGGACTCCCCCACCGCCTTGGCGTACTTGGGGTACCACTGCATCACCGCGTTGCGCAGGAAGCCGCTGCAGAACTCCACGCCCAGGATGATGAGGATGATGCGGTTGCTCAGCAGCTTCTTGAAGAGCTGCGGCAGCGAGGGCGCAGGGCCGGTGTCACCGCTGGACGCATCCTGCGTGTCGAAGTCCGGGTGGCCCGTCTGGCTCGGCGTGTCGCGGATGACGAACGAGTCCAGGATGAGGAAGGCCACGAGCATCCCGGCGGGCACGAAGAACACCCACCACACGGGCGCCGCGTCCGCGATGAAGCGGCTCCAGTCGAACGCGAAGTACAGGCCCAGCGAGATGAGGATGCCGAACACGCCGCCCAGCTGCCCGCGCTCGCGCACGTGGAACCACGACGCGTTCACCTTGACGATGGAGACCGCGCCGAAGCTCTGGAAGTACATGTTGATGCTGTAGAGGGCCGCCAGCCACGTCACGATGCCGCCCGGCGGCGCCCAGCCGTTCTTCAGCACCGCGTAGACGAGCCCGCCCATCGCCACGTTCGCCACCGCGGAGCCGCCCGCGGACAGCAGGATGGTGAAGCGCCCGCCCAGCTTGTCCGTCAGCGGGCCGTTGAGGAGGAAGGCCGCGCCGTAGGTGAGCGTCCCCCAGAAGAAGATGGTCGCGAAGTCCGCGTTGGACGTCTGCTGACCCATGGCCGTGGTGGCCACGTTGAGGTTGTAGCGCCCCATGTAGAGGAACGCGTACGTGAGCCCCAGCGGGAACCAGTTGAAGAAGCGGCGACGGCGGAACGCCTCGCTGTGCCCCAGCTCCACGCGCGGCAACCGCGAGAGCACCAGGCCAATGGCCCCGAGCAGGATGACGATGGGCAACAGCTGGGTCAGCCATGGGGGCAACGACGGCATGCGACGAACCTCACCTGGACGGGGGACGGAAGCGGGGAGCACCCTACCCCGTCCCTCATCGCCCCGGAAACAGCTGGCTCACCCCAGACGGGCGAGCAGCCGCGTGAGGGAGACTTCCGTCTTCGCGTCCGCGATGTCCCCCTTGCGGCAGGCCTCCAGCACCGCCTGCACCGGCCGCCACTGCAAGTGGATGCCCTCCTCTAGAGGAGAGCCATCCCCCTCCACCTCGCCCTGCGGGACGCCCGTGACGTCCACCGCGGCCGGGAACACCTTCTCCGACAGGATGCCCGGCGCGAGGAAGAACGCGCCGCCCAGCAGCTGGATGTCCTCCGGTCGCACCCCGTACCCCGCCTCCTCCTTCACCTCTTCCGCCGCGCGGCGGCGCAGCCCGTCCTCGCCCTTGTCGGACGGCTCCAGCAGGCCCGCGACGATCTCCTCCACGCGCAGGTAGCTCACCGGGTCCGGCACCGTCATGGACGACGTCTGCTCCCGGCGGAAGTACGCCGCCGGGCGCAGGTTCAGCCGCGTCAGGACCTCCACGCCCCCATCTGACGCACGGCGGTAGACGAGCACGGAGACCGCGTCCAACCGGGGACGGTCCACCACGTCCACCCGGTACACCGACGAGGACGTGCCGTCCTGGCGCCGGTTGCGGCAGCGCAAACGCCGCACTCGCAGGAAACCCTCGTCACAACGCGCCGTGGCGGAGAAGTCCTCGATGATCTCGATGTCAGTCACATTGGAACTGCTGGGACGCATGTCTGCCTGCTCTCCTGCTGCACTGGTAGGTGGAGGTGCCACGGTGGCGTTGCTTGCCCGTGCACCCTTGATCCCGTAGGTTGCGCCGTCCTCAAGTCGTCACTCTCTTGAATCACGGATCCGCCACGAATGTGTCGCGCACTGCTCGGCCTCTTCTGTGCCTGCGCCCTGGCCCTCGCCTCGTGCATGCCTGTGCTGGAAGGCCAGGATTACCACCTCGAGGGTCAGGAGGTGCGGCTTACCCTCCTTCATACCTCTGACATCCACTCGCGGCTCATCCCGTACGACTTCACGCCGCTGAAGACGGACCAGGACCTGGAGCTCGTCCCGGAGGCCGGTCCGTTCGGTGGCGCCACGCGCATGGCGTCCATCCTCAAGCGGGAGCGCAAGCGCGGCGACCGCGTCCTGCACGTGGACTCCGGCGACTGCTTCCAGGGCGCCCCCATCTTCAACGTGAACACGGGCGAGGCGGAGTTCCGCTTCCTGTCCGAGTCGCGCCTGGACGCCGCCGTGGTGGGCAACCACGAGTTCGACGCCGGGGCGCTCAACTTCGTCCAGAAGGCGCGCAACTTCGCCAACTTCCCGCTGCTGGCCGCCAACTACTTCTGGGATGACGCCAAGACGGCCGGCAACAACGGCGCGAGCATGGTCACCAGCCCCTACACCATCAAGGTCGTGAAGGGCCTGCGGGTGGGCATCATCGGCATGGCGAACATCTCCTCGCTCAACTCCATCGTGGAGGGTGGCAACAGCCTGCAGGTCACCCCGCTGGAGCAGAACGAGGCCGCGCGCTCCTATGTGGAGCTGCTGCGCCCGGTGACGGACCTCATCGTGGTGGTCAGCCACCTGGGCCTCACCGAGGACCAGGACCTCATCCAGGGCTACGAGGCCTACTACGAGTACGGCCGCGCGAAGGCCTTCATCGAGCGCTCGCACGACGCGTGGAAGGTGCTGGAGTGGTTCGGTCCGGAGGGCGACGACAAGTCGGTGGTGCGCGTGCACATCGCGGGCGTCAACGGCCTGGACGCGGTGATGGGCGGCCACCTGCACGTGGTGCTCAACCCCCCGCAGCTCGTCACCGACCCCAGCGGCCGCAAGGTGGTGCTGTCGCACTCCGGCGCGTTCGCCAAGTACGTGGGCCGCCTGGAGCTGGTCGTGAAGATGCCCCAGCGCCTGGGTGAGAACGAGGGCGCGGAGGTCGTGAGCCAGGACTACCACGCGTTCCCGGTGGACGGCCTCTGGTGCAACGAGCGGATGCGCAAGTACCGCTTCGACGACGACATCTTCTGGGACCCGGGGGAGTTCATCCAGGCCCCGGGCGTGCGCGAGGCCATCGAGGAGTGCCGCCGGCTGGAGGATCCGGAGACGACGGACCTGCTGGTGCCGTACATGCTGGGCATGGACTTCAAGCTCCAGCTGACGTCCATCTTCTCCTACGCGCCGCTCGACGTGCAGCGCCGCAACAACTCCAACGGCGGTGACTCGCCCCTGGGGAACATCGCGGCGGACTCCATGCGCAAGCGCAGCCGCGTGGAGGCGGAGATGGCGCTCACCAACTCGCTGGGCATCCGCGACAACCTCTACGCGGGCGTGGTGACGCAGGAGTCGATGTTCAACGTGTTCCCGTTCGAGAACACCATCAACATCATGTACCTCTCCGGCGTGGAGATGCAGGAGATGTTCGACTTCGTCACCGAGCGCTCCGCCGAGCGCGGGTGCGTGAGCCAGGCGCAGATCTCCGGCGCCCGCTTCACCATGGACTGCGCCCAGGTGCAGCTCAACGACCTGCGCATCGCCTGCACCCCCGCCACGGTGCAGCAGGACTGCCCGCAGACGGGCCGCGAGGGCCACGCGCCGTGGCAGTGCCTGGAGGACGCCAGCGGCGCGCGCTGCTGGGCGCACCCCGGCATCGACATCCAGATCAACGGCAAGCCGCTGGACACCAACGGCACCTACAAGGTCGCGGTGAACGACTACATCGCCAAGGGCGGCTCCGGCTTCACGGTGCTCAAGCGCAACACCACGCGCATCGAGACCAACATCAGCCTGCGCGACTCGCTCATCGGCTACATGCAGGGCTTCTGCACCTGCAAGGACCTGCTGGAGGGCAAGGAGACGTCCGCGAACGGCACGCGCTGCGGCTCGCTCGTCAACGGCCAGTGGACGGTGGACGAGAAGACGCTCGGCGCCTGCCGGGTGTCCCAGACCTTCGAGGAGGCCCTCAAAAAGAAGGTGGGAAGCTGCTCCTGCCTGAGCCTCCTCAAGCTGCCGACGGATGAGAACGAGCGCGCGGCGGCCCTCCAGGGCTGTGGCGTGCCGGGCCTGACGGCGGACGCCGCCCTGTCCCAGTGCGCGGTCCCCCAGGGTCCGTCCACCGGCCGGTGCACCTGCCGCGACCTGCTGTCGGGGACCAACCCCACCTGCGGCACCGTGACGACGCAGCTGCGTTCGTTCTGTGAGAAGCCCACTTCCATGCCCATCGCGATCGCCATCGAGGATGGCCGCATCGGGCGGAGGGTGAAGTAATGAAACGACTCCTGCTGCTGTCCACGCTGGCCCTGGCGGCCGGCTGTTACTCCAAGGAGTCCGAGACGCCGACCGGGCTCACCTCGTTCCGCGTCGAGGTGACGGCGCTGACCGTCGGGGACGGGAGCGGTGCGCTCCTGCCGGTGGTGAACGCGTGCGCCGCGAAGTACGGCAACGACCAGGCCGCGGTGCCGCCCTCCGTGCGTGGCACGGCGGAGTGCCTCTACACCCTGCCGCGCGGGGACGTGGACATCGGCCTGTCCATCACCGCGCTGGACGGCAACGGCGGGGAGATGACGTCCTTCAATGGACCGGTCTCCTTCCGCGTCGTGCCGGGTGACATCACCGGCGACTACAGCAAGCGCTGGGCGCAGCTCACCAACGGCAAGGGCACCGGCAGCGTGCGCGTGGCCCACCTGTACGGTGAGACGCACGTCTGGGTGCAGGACGAGCCCTTCGAGCTGGACTACGCGGATGGCGGCGTCGTGGGCGACCTGACCCAGGTGCCCCCGGAGCCCGCCACGCGCACGTTCTCTACGGGCCTGTCCACGCCCATCCGGTTCTCCGAGCCGGCCATCGCCACCCTCCAGACGCCGGAGGGGACCAGCGAGACGAGCGCCTTCGTCAAACAGTTCCTGCGCATCGGGCGCAGCCCGGAGGCCGGTGAGCCGCTGGTGCAGAACTGCGACCCGTCGGATCCGAACAACGGCCAGCAGATGAAGCTGCTCATCACGGGCACGGACTCCAGCGGCTTCTTCGTCACGGACATGACTGCCTGCCGCGTGCCGGAGAAGAGCCTCACGGGCGCGAACATCCAGACGCCGGAGCCGGATGGCTTCAACCCGGGTCGCTTCAACAGCGTCTACATCTACAACTACCAGTTCCCGGAAGGGCTGGACGCGGGCGACCTCATCTGGACGCTGTCCGGCACCGTGGCGGAGTTCACCAGCACCACGCAGCTGAGCTTCCCCTCCTGGACCCTGCGGGAGAACGTGCGGCTCCTGCCGCAGAGCGAGTGGAACAAGTACCTGTCCCAGGTGCCGCCGGTGGAGATCAACGGCCGGCTGTGCGGCTTCAGCGGGTCGCCGTACCTGGACGACCTGCTGTGCGGCTACAGCTACAGGAACTTCAAGATGGAGAGCCTGGAGTCGTCGCTCGTGAAGCTGCGCCGGGTGAAGTTCCCGCGCGTGTTCAAGAACTGCGACGCCAACGGCAACAACGACATGCCCATGTTCTGCCCCGCGGGCACGGGCGCGGCGCGCACCTGGAAGAACTGCTTCGAGGAGCCGGCGGATGATCCGGACCTCCCGGAGCGCCAGTGCGTCATCGACTGCACGCTGGGCATCGGGCAGTTCGCCGGGACCATCTGCGCGGAGAAGACGACGTACACGAACTTCGGCCAGTTCGTGGTGGAGATGAACGCCACGGGCCCCGCCGCCGCGGGCCTGGACGAGTCCGTCCCCGCGCGCATCACCAAGCTGTCCGTGGGCGCCACGCAGGTCAGCCCCGGCCGCCCGCAGGCCGAGGGCTCCCGGCTCAACCTCTTCTGTGATCAGCCGGTGCGCGTGCGCTTTGGCGAGGAGGGCGTGAGCGTGGACCAGACGGACACCCTCATCGCGGCCAACACCCGCTTCGAGTACACCCTGCAGGGCCCCGAGGTGCAGCTGGCGCTCGTGCGCGATGCCGCGGCGACCCGCAACGCCAGCTGCCAGCTGGCGCCGGACTCGCGCTCGCGCATCAGCCTGCAGATCAAGGACGCAGTGCCGGACCTGAACCCGGACTGCAGCGAGACGGATGCCGACGCGGCGAGGGCGCTCCAGTGCAAGCAGCTGCACGCGGCCACCTTCGACGTCGTGGGCCACCTGAAGCACGTGGGCCCTGCGCGCCCGCGGTGGAACGTTTTGCCGCGTGACCAGGACGACATGTGCTGCTACCCCGGGCCCGGCCTGGAGTGCCCGAAGCCCATCAAGCCGTGCCCGTAGTCTTTCATTTTTAAAAGTCGCATCGCGCCCCGGTGGATGCCGGGGCGCTGGGAGGAGCGGTCTCCCCCGGACCGCTTCCTGGAGGGACATTGAAAACGTTTCAGACGCTGGCCCTGACGGGCCTGACCGCTCTTTCCGCGCCCGCATGGGCCGGGGACTTCGTGGATACCCGTTTGTCGTTCGTCTTCGCGGACGACAACGTGCTTGCGGGCGCGGGTGAAACCACGCCCAACAGCCCGAACGCGCGCTTTGGCGCCGGGAACCAGAACACGCAGTTCTACGACAACTTCAACACCAAGTTCTCCGGCTTCGAGTCGCTGTCGAACGTGGTGCTCTACAAGCGCATGCCGGCGTTCTTCGAGGGCCTCACCACCGAGGCGGCCCTCACGCTGCTGGTGCTGGAGCGGCCCTCGGGCGGCGTCGACATCCTCGACAACTCCAGCTACGTGCGCCTGAACTACCAGCCGGCCGGCTGGGGTGAGAAGGAAGGCCTGTCGCTCACCGGCTTCCCGGTGTCCGCGGACCGCTTCCGTCTGGGCTACGCGTACCGCATCTCCTGGGGCGGCAGCCCCATCTTCACCAACCGCGCCACCGCCGCGGGCGTGCCGGGCGCCAAGCTCCAGCTCACGCGCGACCGCTGGTACGCGTACCTGGGCGGCAAGACGGCGCTGGTGCTCAACGACCTCGTGCTGGAGCAGGAGACGCTCTACGGCGTGATGGGCGGCGCGGGCTGGGACATCCTGGAGACGCTGCGCGTGGAGGCCGGCGGCGGCTTCTTCCAGAAGGGCATCGTCCCGGGCCTGGCCAACCAGGGCATCGAGGCGAACGTCAACGCCGCGGGCGTGTCCGGGCAGATCGTCTACCACGTGGGTGTGCCGGTCGGCACGAGCATCGACTTCCGGCTCTACAAGAACGACCCGGAAATCTACCAGCGCTTCTTCGCGCCGGAGCAGTACCCGGGTGGCCTGTCCTACTCCGTGTCGCTGGAGGGCAGCTACCTGACGCAGACGCTGGAGGATCCGGACACGTTCGGCGCCACCAAGCCGCAGGGCGCCACGGCCGCCGCGCTGCAGGGGCGCGCGAAGTACAACCTGTGGCGCTTCAACGTGCTGGCGCTCTACCGCAGCCTGTCCTTCATCCAGTTCGACGTGCCGGGCCTCCCGCCGTTCAAGGACTTCCCCACGGGCACGGAGCTGAAGCCGGAGATGTTCTTCGCGGTGGGCGCGGACTACCACCTGCCCCGCCTGCACCTGACGCCGGGCCTCATCTTCGGCGTGCAGCAGCCGGCGTCCTTCCGCAGCCCGGATCCGTCGCTCGGCGGCAGCAACCCGCCCATCGGCCTCACGGGCACGCGCACCGTGGTGGTGCGTGACGCCAACCAGCTGAGCATCCTGCCCGCCGAGTGCGGCGGCAGCACCCGCTGCGATGCGCAGGCCATCATCTCCGCCAAGGCCACGTTCCGCTGGGACCTGTCCGAGTCCGTGGCCGCGGTGGGCGAGGTCTACTACACGTACGACACCAACCGGACCACGTTCGAGGACGACGTGACGGGCGTCGCGCAGCCGAACTTCGAGAAGCCGCACGCGCTGGGCTTCAACACGCTGCTGCAGGCGCGCTTCTAGTCGCCGTCGCAACTCTGGCAGTCCCGGGGGCCCGCCGTGCAGCACGGCGGGCCCTTCGTGTTTCCAACGCCGGGTGCGGCTCAGGAAGCGGAGGTCATGCGGACCACTTCGTCGAACGCGGTGAGCCCCTGCGCCAGCTTGCGCACGGCGGCCTCGCGCAGGGTGCGCATGCCGCTCTTGCGCGCCGCCTTCACCAGCTCTGAGTACGGCGCGTCGTTGCCGATGAGCTCGCGCACCTCGTGCGTGGTGGAGACGATTTCAAAGACGCCGGTGCGGCCCGAATAGCCGGTGCCCCGGCACCTCACGCACCCCACGCCCTTCATCAGCCGCACGCCGCCGGGAAGCAGCGGCAGGGGCGCCTGGAGGGCCTGCAATTCGTCCGACGTGAGCACCGCCTCCTCCGCGCAGTGGACGCAGACGCGGCGCAGGAGGCGCTGGGCCATGACGCCCAGCAGGCTCTGCGCCAGGAGGAAGGCCGGCACGCCCAGGTCCTTCATGCGCGCCACCGCGCCCAGCGCGTCGTTGGTGTGCAGCGTGGAGAGCACCAGGTGGCCGGTGAGCGCGGCCTGGAGGGCGTTCTCCGCCGTCTCCGCGTCCCGGATTTCGCCCACCATGATGACGTCCGGGTCCTGGCGCAGGATGTGGCGCAGGGCCCCCGCGAAGTCCAGGCCCACCTTGGGCTGCACCTGCACCTGGTTGAAGGCGTCCCAGACCATCTCGATGGGGTCTTCAATCGTGGTGACGTTGACGTCCGGGCCCGCCACCGCCTTGAGCGCGGAGTAGAGCGTCGTCGTCTTGCCGGAGCCCGTGGGGCCCGTCACCAGGATGAGGCCGTGGGGTTGATCAATCCACGACTCGAAGTGGCCCTTCTCGTCCGGCTCGAAGCCCAGCTGGGCGATGTCCTGCACCAGCGTTTCCGGATCAAAGATGCGGATGACCACCTTCTCGCCGAAGGCGGTGGGCAGCGTGGAGACGCGCAGCTCCACCTCGCGGCCGTCGCGCTCCGTCTTGATGCGGCCGTCCTGGGGGCGGCGCTTCTCGGAGATGTCGATGCGCGACAGCATCTTCACGCGCGACACGATGGGCGCGTGCACCTGCGCGGGCAGCGTGTAGACGGGGTGCAGCACCCCGTCGATGCGCAGCCGCACCACGCTGGTGGCGCGCTTGGGCTCAAGGTGGATGTCCGACGCGCGGTTGTCGAACGCGTAGCGCAGCAGGTAGTCCACGGCCTGCACCACCGGCCTGTCGGAGGCCTCCAGCTCCTGGGTGCCGCTGAGCGACACCAGTTGCTCGAAGTTGCCCATCTGCGTCTGCGCGCCGCCGAAGTCGTCCGCGGCGCGCGCCAGCGTCTTCTTGAAGCCGTAGATGTCCGCGATGGACTTGAGGATGTCCGTCTTCGCCGACAGCACCGGCTCCACGGGCTCGCCGGTGAGCCGGTGGAAGCTCTCGAAGAGTTCGCGGTCGAAGGGGTTGGCCACCGCCACGCGCAGCCAGCCCTGTTCGGTGCGCTCCAGGGGCAGCAGCACGTGCTTCTGCGCGTACGGCCGCGACACGGTGCGGGTGGCCAGCGCCATGTCCATCTTCAGCGGATCCAGCTTCCGGTACTCCAGCCCCGCCGCGCGCGCGGCCGCCTCCGTCACGCGGTCCTCGTCCAGCACGCCCCGCCCGCCCGGCGCGGGGATCTGGAACGCCGCGATGACCTCCACGGGCGAGACGTCGTAGCGGACCGCGTCCTTGCCCGCCCCACCCTGCTGCTTGAGGACGCGGGCCCGGGCCGCAGGCTCGCGCGCCAGCACCTCCTGCGCCTGCTGCGGGGTGAGCAGACGCTGGGCCACCATCGCCTCCAGCAGGAAGGCGACGGTGAAGTCAGCGCTGCTCCGGGACGGGGCGTTGCCTCCGGGGGGTGCCGCCTGGGTCAACCGTTCCTCCTTCTGCGGGTGGCCAGGAGCAACAGCCCGAGCCCCGCGAGGAATGCCGCGGCGGACGCGGGCGCGCCCTGGCAGCCGCAGCCATCCGGCCCGTCCGAGGGCCCTCCCGAACCGCCGTCGGTGGGCGGGGGCGGAGGCAGCGTCCCGCCGTCGTTGCAGAGCGCGCAGGTGCCGCCGTCCGTCTTGGCGAAGGGGTCGTAGCACTTGCCGGCGGAGTCACACGCGAGCCCGTTGGGGCAGTCCTGGTTGTTGCGGCAGCTGGCCAGACAGGCATTCCCCTGCTCGAAGGGCACGCACTGGAGCGGCGAGGAGCAGGTGCCATCCTCGCAGTCGCGGAAGCAGAAGCGCTGGCCGCCCGCGCCCGCGGAACGGCAGGTGTTGCCCGGAGCGCAGGTGCAGGTGGACACGGAACAGGACTCCGCGCAGACACCCTGCGGATTGCCGTTGAGCTTCAGGCACTCCTGGTTGGTGCCGCACTCGGACGTCTGCGTGCAGGGCTCGCCCACGGTGCGGGTGCCGGCCTGCTGGGTGACGCAGGCGTGGTCGCAGGTGCGGCACGCGTAGGACGTCCCGCACTGGGCGTTGCTCGCGCAGTCCGCCACGCACACGTTGCCTTCAGGCAGCGTGGTGCAGGAGTAGCCGGAGCGACAGTCGCCCGTGCCGGGGCGGCACGTGTCCAGACAGCGCTTGCCAAGGGAGCCGACGGTCGCGCACGCGGAGCCCAGCGGGCAGTCCGCGTTCGCCGTGCAGGACTCCGTGCAGTAGCCGCCCTTCCAGGGCGGAAAGCCCGTCGTCTGATCGGCTTCGGAGAGGCAGCGGGAGTTGGCCGCGCCGCACTCGCTCGCGCTGGCGCAGGGGCTGCCCACCTTCGTGTCCTCGCCCACGGGGGCCGGCAGACACGCGAACTGCGAGCCCGACACCGCCGTGGAGGCCCGGCACTGATAGGGCGCGGGGCACGCACCGGGCACGCCGTCCGGGCACGCCTTGGTGCAGACCTTCACCGTCTTGCCGCTGGTGGTGTTCTGGGTGGTCGCGCAGGTGAGGCCGTTGCCGCAGGCCGTGGTGTCACAGGGAGAGCCCACCGCGCCCGCCTGGGGGTAGCGCTGGCACAGCGCGCCCCGGTCATAGGCGGACGGCGTGCGCCGCTGCACGCCCGGCTCCTGCACGTAGTACATGATGGATTCCCAGGTGGAGTCGCCGGTCTTACCCAGGCCCAGGCAGTGGCCAATCTCACGCATCACGGCCGTCTGCAGGTCATAGAAGCCCGCGGGCGTCGGGGTCGCGGTGGTGAAGCGGTTGTTCACGGCGTTGAGGAAGATGTCGCACTGGTAGACGTAGCCGCCGTTCGTCAGCGGGACCGCCTGCGACACGCTGTTGCCGTGGTTGAGCACCTCCGCGTACACGGGATCCGCGGCGTCCGTGACCCAGATGGCCGCGACGTTGAAGCGATCCAACCGGTCCTTCACGTCCGCGATGGGCGCGGTGGTGGAGCGGCCCTTGTACGTGAAGGCGGGCCAGGCGCAGTTCACGTCCTGCCAGGCCTTGAACGCGGCCTGAACCGTGGTCTCCACGAGCGCGAGGTCGTTGTCGCCGGGCCGGCCATTGCGCGCGTCCAGGTAGTACTCGAACGGGTCCTGGCTGTTGTTGAGCACCCAGTGGTCCAGGTACTGGTAGTCCGACGGACCCTGCGCCGCCGCGGTCGCGGCCAACGCCAGCAATCCGAGCAGGAAGCCACTCCGCTGCAACCCACGATTCATCACCCGCACCTCTTCGCGTCACGTCGCGCGGGCGCCGGCCTGGCACCCGGAGCGTCACCGGGCGGGCAGTCTAACCGCGAACAGCCCGGACCGTGGCATCCACCAGCGCCTCGGGCGTGGGGCGCTCCGCGATGGCGGCCACGTCCAGGCCGAGCTGCGCGAGCGCGGTCGCCGTCGTCGGGCCAATGGCCACCACCTTCGCCGAAGCGAGGGGCTCGCGGCCCGCGCCCTCCAGGAAGGCCTCCGCGGTGCGCGGCGAGGCGAAGAGCACCACCTGGGGCGGCGCTTCGGACAGGTGCGCCAGGGCCTCCGGCGGCAGGGGCGCGGGGGTGGAGCGGTAGGCCGTCACGCGCGTGACGCGCACGCCCAGGTCGCGCAGGCCGTCCTCCAGCTCGCGCCGTCCCTCCTCCGCCGACGGCAGCAGCACGTCGTCGTCCGGCCCGAGCAGATCGCGCAGCGCGGTGAACAGCGCCGCCCCGGTGCCCTCCGCGGGCTCGGCGGCCACCGTCAGGCCAAAGGCCTCCACCGTCCTCGCGGTGCGCGGGCCCACCGCGGCCAGCTTCACGCGGGACAGGCGGTCCAACGTGCCCGCGAGCCGCAGGGCCTCCAGGAACGCCTCCACGGCGGAGGGGCTCGCGAACACCACCCAGTGGTAGCGCTGCACGTGCTCGGCCGCGGACGCGAGCGGCCGGGGGTCCTCCGGAGGCCGCAGCTCCAGGAGCGGGAGGCTGAACACCTCGGCGCCCTCGTCCTCCAGCAGGAAGCACAGCTCTTCGGCGCGCTCTCGCGGGCGCGTCACCAACACTCGGATGCCTTCCAGTCGCCGGTCCACGGGCCGGACTCTAGGCGCGGGACGCGTCTTCGCGGCGGGCGAAATCGCGCAGGATGTCACCTGCCCCGCGCGACAGCAGCTCCTCCGCGAGCGCTTCGCCCAGCCGCTCCGCCTCCGGGACGGGGCCCCGCACCTCGCCCCGCACCACCCGGGTGCCGTCGGGGCGGCCCACCAGACCGCGCAGGTGGACCTGCCCGTCCACCACCGTGGCGTGGCCCGCCATGGGCACCGTGCAGCCGCCCTCCAGCTTCGCCAGGAAGGCGCGCTCGGCCCGCACCGCGCCGCGCGTGGTGAGGTCCTCCAGGGGCGCGAGCAGCGCGCGCACCTCCGCGTCCTCGCCGCGGCACTGGATGGCCAGCACGCCCTGCCCCACCGCGGGCAGGCTGTCCGCCACCGGGACGATCTCCGTGATGTGGTGCTCCAGGCCCAGCCGCTTGAGCCCCGCCGCGGCGAGCATCGCGCCCGCGAGCTTCAAATCGCGCGTCTTCTGCAGCCGCGTCTGCACGTTGCCGCGCAGGGAGACGATCTCCAGGTCCGGGCGGTGCGCGCGCAGGATGCAGCTTCTGCGCAACGACGACGTGCCCACCCGCGCGCCCGGGGGCAGCCGGGCCAGCGTGTAGCCCTCCGGGCTGCAGAACGCGTCGCGCGGATCCTCGCGCGTCGGCACCGCCGCCAATATCAGCCCGTCCGGGAACACCGACGTCATGTCCTTGAGGCTGTGCACCGCCACGTCCGCGCGGCCGTCGAGCAATGCCTGCTCAATCTCCTTCACGAACAGGCCCTTGCCGCCCACGGCGGACAGCGGCGCGGACAGGAAGCGGTCGCCCTCGGTGGTCATCTCCACCAGCGACACCTCCAGGCCCGGATTGCCCGCGGTGAGCAGCGAGGCCACGTGGCGGGCCTGCCAGAGCGCCAGCGGGCTCTGCCGCGTCGCGATGCGCACGGCCTTCATCGCCGGCTCCCGATGACCGCCACGTTCGGCGCCAGCTCCTGGCCGGACGCGGGCTGCGGGTCCGGCGCGATGGCGGCGGCCTCTTCCTCGCTGAGGCCGAACAGCTCCGCGGCGGCGCCGGCCAGGCGGTTGCCCTCTCCCTGCGGACCCACGGCGCGCAGCCGCGCGGTGGGCTCGTGCAGCAGCTTGTTCACGATGGCGCGTCCCATGGCCTCGATGCTCTTGCGTTGCTTGTCCGTGAGCCCGTCACCCAGGCCCAGCAGCGTGCGCTCCACCTCCGCACGGGCGATGCCCTCCGCGCGCTGACGCAGGCGGGCCAGCACCGGCATCCCGTCACGCAGCGCACGCTCCCGGGCGAAGCGCGCCACCTCCTGCGCCACCAGCCCGCCCGCCTTGTGCGCCTCTTCCGCGCGCGCGGCGGCGTTGTCCGCGACGAACTTCTGGATGTCATCCACGTCGTACGCGTGCACCCAGTCCAGCGTGCCCACCGCCGGGTCGATGTCTCGCGGCACCGCCAGGTCCACCATGAACAGCGGCCGGCCCCGGCGCGCCTTGCCCAGCGCCCCCACGTTGTCGCGCGTGAAGATGGGCACCGGCGACGCGGTGCTCGTCACCACCACGTCCGCGGACGCCAGCAGCGTGAAGAGCTCCTCGTAGGGCCGAGCGACGCCGCCCACCTCCGCCACCAGCGCCTCCGCGCGCGCGAGCGTGCGGTTGGTCACGATGAGCTTCCCGGCGCCCGCGTTCTTCAGGTGCCGCGCCGCCAGCTCGCCCATCTCGCCCGCGCCCACCACCAGCACCGTCTTGTCCTTGAGCCCGTCGAACACCTTGCTCGCGAGCTGCACCGCTGCGGACGCCATGGACGTGGCCGCGCGCCCCACCGCCGTCTCCGTGCGCACGCGCTTGGCGCAGCCGAACGCCGCCGCGCACGCGCGCGTCAGCTCCCCGCGCACCGCGCCCGCGCCCTGGCCGCGCTCGAAGGCGTCCTTCACCTGCCCCAATATCTGCGCCTCGCCCAGCACCATGGAGTCCAGGCTGGAGGCCACGCGGAACAGGTGCACGAGCGCCGCCTCGCCCTGGTGCTCGTACAGGTGCTCCAGCGCCTCCGCGCCGCCCAGCTCCTGCAGCGTCTGCCGCGCACGCTCCCGCGCCTGCTCCGCGCTGGGGGCCGCCAGGTACACCTCCACGCGGTTGCACGTGGACACCCAGAGCGCCTCCACCGGCGCCTGCGCCAGCCGCTGCAACACTTCTGTCTGCCGGGCTTCGGGCAATGCCAGCCGCTCCCGGATGCCCAGGGGCGCGGTGCGGTGGGACACGCCGATACAGATGAATTCCATGGCTACGGCATCCCCGGGCCAGCGGCGGACAGATCGTAGGACGACAGGAAGGACACCAGCACCAGGCAGAAGCCGGCCATGGTGAGCAGTGCCACGCGCCGCCCCCGCCAACCGGCGAAGATGCGCGCATTGACGAGCGCAGCGAAGACACCCCAGGCGACGAACGTCGCCAGCTGCTTGCCATCGAAGTTCCAGGCAATGCCCGGCGCCGTGGTGACGAACAGCGCCCCGGTCGCCAGGGTGAGGGACAGCGCGATGAACCCCCACACCACCAGCCGCCGGTTGAGCGTGTCCAGGAACTCCAGCGAGGGCAGCCGGGCGAAGAGCAGCCCGAAGTGCTTGGTCTTCACCTGCCGCTCCATGAGCAGGTACATGACGCCCACCCCCGCCGCCACGCCAAAGGCCGTCATCCCCAAGAGCGCGATGGAGACATGCACGGGCAACAGCGGCTGACGCACCGCGGCCGGAAGCGGCGCCGGCCCGCCATGCAACAACATCCCGACGAGCAGCACCGCCACCGCCAGGGGCGTGAGGAACGCGCCGATGACGGGCTTGCGGTAGCGCACATCCAGCGCGAGGAACAGCGCCAGCAGCAGGAAGGCGAAGGTGGACATGCCCTGCGCGGGCCCCACCAGCCGGCCTCCCTGCGCGCCCAGCAGCTCGATGAGGGCAACGCAATGCATCAGGAGCCCGGTCCCCACGAGCACGCGCCCGGTGATGGCGAGCACCTGCGACTGGCGGACCAGGAAGGCCAGGTAGACGAGCGCAGCCAGCCCGTAGGCATGGCAGGCGAGTGAGACGAGCAGGTGGCTCATGGCGGCAGGCTCATAACCACGGCCGAGGGGGCATTCAGCCTGGCCTCAGCCCATTTTATCGAGAATGAAGGCCGCCAGCAGATCGGTCTCCGAGTTGGGCTTACGCTCCGGATGAGGCGCGCCCACTTCCGCCACATAGCCTGGAACGACCTCGTACGCGGAGTCCCCCACCAGGATGGAGTCGGCCATCTGTTCGGCCCCCAGCCGGGCGAGCTGGTCCTCCGTCTTCACCCGGGCCACCAGCTGGTGCGTGTCCTCGCCCGACACCAGCTGCACCACGTGGACGGCGGGCGTGAGGGGCCAGTCGCCCCCTCCCTCGACGGCCACGATCAGCCGGCCTTCGCGCAGGTCTGCTTTGTCCGCGAGGGCCCACTCCTCGAGCTGCGCCTGGGACAGGAAGAGCTTCGTCACGTCCCCATCCTACACCAGCGCCCTGCCGCGAGGGCCCGCGAAATGGCCCCCGGCTCCGGCTCCGGCTCCGGCTCAGGCTCAGGCTCCGCATCCGGAGCAAGCCTGCGGCCCTGCATGCGCCGCGTGGACAGCCCCTCCCGC